>NZ_JALFPR010000083.1:0-8528 GCF_022785585.1 Oliverpabstia sp.
TCTAGCCAACTGAGCTATCTCGCCATATGAAATTGTCTTCCAAAGAAGAAGTGGAACCTACAGGGCTCGAACCTGTGACCCTCTGCTTGTAAGGCAGATGCTCTCCCAGCTGAGCTAAGATTCCAGGGTCAACACTGATATCCAGTTGTTGAAGTAGCGAGAGGGGGATTCGAACCCTCGACACCACGGGTATGAACCGTGTGCTCTAGCCAACTGAGCTATCTCGCCATTTTTCGTGGTTGCCAACCGCAACCTGCTCTACGATTATATAAAACTGTTATGAAAAAGTCAAGCACTTTTTTGAAAAAAATTAAAAAATTTCGAAAAGAGGAAAAATAACAACGATTCGAAAGCGTATAAGGAATGAAAAAACAGTTTGAATAATGAAAGGTTTGCAGGTGAAAGTAAGGATGCACAAAAATCCGGTTGTTGCATAAAATAGCAGGAGAGAAATTTCCGGGAGAGAAATATCAATATGGGACGGGATCTGACCAAATGTCATCCACATTTACAGAAACTGGCGAAAGAACTGGTGACTGTCTGCGAAAAACAGGGATGTCCGATCGGAATCGGAGAGTGTTTTCGGACGGTACAGGAACAAAACCGACTGTATGACCAGGGAAGAACCAAGCCGGGTCCGGTGGTGACCAATGCACCGGGGAGTACCTATCGCTCCATGCATCAGTGGGGAGTGGCTTTTGATGTCTATCGAAAGGACGGAAAAGGAGCCTATAACGAGTCGGGAAATTATTTTCAGAGAGTCGGAGCTATCGGAAAATCGTTGGGTCTGGAATGGGGTGGAGACTGGAAATCCATTGTGGATAAACTACATTTTCAGCTGCCGGACTGGGGAAGTACCTCGGAAAGACTGCGAAAAGAGTATGGAAATATCTATGCTTTTCAGGCAACCTGGCCGGAATCGGATACATCGACAGGAAAAACCATATCTTCCGGAAAGGATAATCCGCATATAGAAGTGAAGGCACTGACAGCGGACAGTACACAGAGAGAATGGATCCTGGCACTGCAAATAGAACTGATCCGGCAGGGATATCAGCCGGGAGCCGTTGATGGGATTTTCGGTTCGCGGACACTGCTGGGCTGTCCAACGGTTCGGAAAGGTGCGAAAGGAGAACTCACGCGGTGGATTCAGAAACGGCTGTCTCTCTATCTGAATGTGTGGAGCGAAGGAGGGCAGACAGACGGAATTTTCGGAGAAAAAACAGAACAGAATATCCGAAATTTTCAGAAAACCAAAGGACTGCCGGCAGATGGCATTGTAGGGAAAAAGACCTGGAGTGCCCTGTTGCAAAGCAGGGGAAAATAAGGTATCATGACAGACAGAGAATACAATTCGGATAAAGGATATATAAATAATAAGAAGAAAGTAAGTTGAGATGACGGGAATAACTGTAAAAGTACTGAACAGATACGGAAAAAGAAAGAGAGGAAAAAATATGGTACGGGTAGGAATGGGATATGATGTACATAAACTGACGGAAGGACGTGACCTGATCCTTGGCGGTGTGAAGATACCGTGGGAGCTGGGACTTCTTGGACACTCGGATGCGGATGTAGTTGTTCATGCGATCATGGATGCACTTCTTGGTGCAGCTGCACTCCGGGATATCGGAAGACATTTCCCGGATACAGATCCGCAGTATAAAGGAATCTCAAGTATCCTGTTATTGCAGAAAGTGGGAGGTTTATTAAAAGAAAAGGGCTATCAGATTGTAAATATTGATGCCACGATCATTGCACAGAAACCGAAGTTACTGCCTCACATCGATCAGATGATTAAAAATGTGGCAGATGCACTGGAACTTTCCGAAGACCAGGTCAATATCAAAGCAACCACAGAAGAGGGACTTGGATTTACCGGTACACTGCAGGGCATTTCATCCCAGGCGATCTGCTGCATACAAACGGCACAGGATTGACAAAAAAGCAGGAATCGTATAAAATAACACAGACAAAGAGGTCACAGGTACTGTGGCCTTTCTTTTTTTATACGGAAAGTTGCAAAGAACATTTCACTTATGAAAAAAGAGAGGGCTATTGGTTAATTGTGCTGCTTTTTTGGATTCCAAGGACAATTCCGCTGTCTACAAAGACAAATTCCCAAAAATCGTGAGATTCCCCGTCATATACATAGTCTTTCATATATTCAAAATAGTGAATGGAATAGATCTTACGAATATGAAGATCTTCCCTCAGAGTAATACTTTCGTAATTTGGCATTCTTGTCACCTCAGAAGTTATGAATACTAACAATACTTGTAACTGTTCGATATCTTTATAATTACAAGACAAAACAATTTCCATTATTATAGCATAAATAAAACAAAAGACAAAAGAAATTAGAATCAAAATCCAGGCGGTAGGAGTTGACAAAACTACTTTTTTTTCATAAACTATAAGGCAGAAAGCATGAGAAAAGCGAAGAACGGAAAGAGTATCTGAAAGAGGAACCACAGAGAGGGACAGTCACTGGCTGGAAGCAGTCCCGGGGAATCGTCGGTGAAGTGCATCCGGGAGTTGATACGGTGAAAGAGAGTAGCCGGATCCGCAGGCAGGCGTTAAGGGCAGAAAGTGGAAGACGGATCCGGAAGATACGTCTTCAAAAAGAGTGGAACCACGGATGACTTCGTCTCTTATTGAGACAGTCATCCTTTTTCTGTTTACAGAAAATAAAATGGAGGGGAACAATGAGTTTTATCAGTCATATCAAAGAAGAATTCCAGGTGATTCAGGAACGAGACCCGGCAATCAAGACACCTTTGGAAGTGCTGTTATATCCGAGCTTTCGGGTGATGATCAAATACAGACGGGCACACAAATTATATCTGAAAGGTCATTACTTTCTGGCACGGTGGATCTCTCAGCGTGCAGCCAGAAAGACCGGGATTGAGATTCATCCGGGCGCTACGATTGGGAAAGGACTGTTCATTGACCATGGAAGCGGTGTGATCATTGGAGAAACTACGATCATTGGCGATAATGTAACCTTATATCAGGGTGTTACCCTGGGGGGAAACGGGAAAGAAACCGGCAAGCGTCACCCGACTCTGGAAGACAACGTTATGGTAAGCGCAGGAGCAAAAATCATCGGTTCTTTCACTGTCGGAGCCAACTCCAAGATCGGAGCCGGATCTGTTGTGATCGAGGAGGTGCCACCGAACTGTACCGTAGTAGGTATTCCGGGACGTGTGGTTCGTCAGAAAAATATGAAAGTACCGAGAACCAGTATGGATCACTGTCATCTGCCGGATCCGGTGCTGGATGATCTGAAAACGTTGCAGAAGGAATACACGGAAGTGACCAACCGACTGCTGGAAGTGGAAAAAGAACTTCGTTTTATCAAAAATAAAAAAGGAGAATAACAAGATGAAACTGTATAATACACTGACAAAGAAAAAAGAAGAATTCGTACCATTACAGGAAGGTAAAGTTACCATGTATGTCTGTGGACCTACGGTATATAACTTTATCCATATCGGTAACGCCCGTCCGATGATTGTTTTCGACACCGTGCGCCGTTATATGGAATATAAGGGATATGAAGTAAATTTCGTATCTAATTTTACTGATGTAGACGATAAAATCATCAAAAAATCCATCGAAGAAGGTGTAAGTGCAGAAGAAGTTTCAGAACGTTATATCAAAGAATGTAAAAAAGATATGGCGGATATGAATGTAAAACCGGCCACTACCCACCCGCAGGCAACGCAGGAGATCGATGGTATGATTGCCATGATCGAAACACTGATGGAAAAAGGATATGCGTATGATGTAAACGGAACGGTATACTTCCGTACCAGAAAGTTTGAAGAATATGGAAAATTATCTCACAAAAATCTGGATGATCTGAGATCCGGTAATCGTTCTCTTCTGGTGTCCGGCGAAGATCAGAAAGAAGATCCGATGGATTTCGTCCTGTGGAAACCGAAAAAAGAAGGAGAACCTTTCTGGGTATCTCCATGGGGTGAAGGACGTCCGGGATGGCACATCGAGTGTTCTGTGATGGCAAAAAAATATCTGGGTGAGGAAATCGATATTCATGCCGGTGGGGAGGATCTGATTTTCCCGCACCATGAAAATGAGATCGCGCAGAGTGAGTGCTGTAACGGAAAGACTTTTGCTCATTACTGGCTGCATAATGGTTTCCTGAATATTGATAACCGCAAAATGTCCAAATCCCTGGGCAACTTTTTTACCGTAAGAGAAATCGGTGAACAGTATGATCTCCAGGTGCTGCGATTCTTCATGTTAAGTGCACATTACAGAAGCCCGATCAACTTCAGCAGAGAGATCATGGAATCTTCTAAGAATGCTCTGGAACGTATTGTGACTGCAGTTTCCAATCTGACACATCTTGCACAGGAAGCAGCTGTGGATGTTCTGTCAGATGCAGAGGAAAAACTGCTTGCAGAGATTCCTGTGTACCGCAAAAAATTAGAAGATGCCATGGATGATGATCTGAATACCGCAGATGCAATCTCTGCAATCTTTGAACTGGTTAAATTTGCCAATACCAATGCAAATGATGCTTCTTCCGGAGCATTTGTCACAGCGCTGAAAAAGGAGATTGTTGCATTAAGTGATGTATTGGGTCTTCAGGTAGAAAAGAAAGAAGAAAATCTGGACGCTGAGATCGAAAAAATGATCGAAGAACGTCAGACAGCAAGAAAAGCCAGAGACTTCAAACGTGCCGATGAGATCCGTGATGAACTGCTGGCACAGGGAATTATTCTGGAAGATACCAGAGAGGGCGTAAAATGGAAACGAGCATAACATATCTGAAAGAACAGTTTCAGTTGAAGGATCCGGATATCCGTTCTTACTCTCCGCTGACACTTGCCTATATCGGAGACGGGATCTATGAGTTATATATCCGCACCATCCTGATCAAACAGGGCAACTGCCAGGTGAATAAGCTGCATAAACAGGCAAGCCGGTTGGTAAAAGCTCAGGCACAGTCGGAGATGGTGCAGGTGCTGGAGCCACATTTTACCCAGGAAGAAGAAGCAGTCTACAAGAGAGGTCGAAATGCAAAGTCCTACACTACAGCGAAGAATGCCACTACAGGGGATTATCGCCGTGCGACGGGATTTGAGGCGGTTATGGGGTATCTGTATCTGACGGATCAGTACTGCAGAATGATTGATCTGATCAAAATGGGATTGGAGGCACTGAAAGATGGAAAATAAAATCGAAGGAAGAAACGCGGTTTTAGAAGCATTACGTGCGGGAAAACCGATTGACAAATTATATGTTCTGGATGGATGTCCGGACGGACCGGTGAGAACCATTATCCGGGAAGCAAAAAAAGGTGATACGATCATCAATTTTGTAAAAAAAGAACGCCTGGATCAGTTATCTGAAACGGGTCATCACCAGGGTGTTATTGCAATGGCGGCTTCGTATGAGTATGCTACAGTGGAAGATATTCTGGAAAAAGCCAGGGAAAAAGGGGAAGCTCCTTTTATTTTCGTACTGGATAATATCGAAGATCCGCATAATCTGGGAGCTATGATCCGAACAGCGAATCTGGCAGGTGCACACGGTGTGATCATTCCAAAACGAAGAGCAGTGGGGCTTACCCCGACTGTTGCCCGTACTTCAGCAGGGGCAATCAATTATACACCGGTTGCAAAAGTAACCAATTTAAAACAGACCATGGAACAACTGAAAAAAGAAGGCATGTGGTTCGTATGTGCAGATATGGACGGTACGCCGTATTATCAGATGGATCTGAAAGGACCGATGGGTCTGGTAATCGGAAACGAAGGAGAAGGAGTCAGCAGATTAATCAAAGAAACCTGTGATTTTGTAGCCTCGATTCCGATGAAAGGAGATATTGATTCCCTGAATGCTTCTGTGGCAGCAGGGGTTCTGGCTTTTGAAATCGCCCGTCAGCGTGGATAACAGTGAGGAAAACAGGATGAAGGAATATACAGAGTACACAGACGAGGAACTGGTGGAACTGCTTCGGCAGGGGGATACAGAGGTTATGGATTATCTGCTGGAAAAATACAAGTTTATTGTACGCCAGAAAGCCCGTGTTCTCTATCTTGCAGGAGGAGAAGCGGATGATCTGATTCAGGAAGGAATGATCGGACTCTTCAAAGCGATCCGGGATTATCGCGGGGATAAAGAGGCTTCTTTTTATACGTTTGCCCAACTGTGTGTGGACCGGCAGATGTATAATGCCATCCAGTCATCCACCAGGCAGAAACATCAGCCACTGAATTCCTATATTTCTATGAATGGAGAAGAATGGGAAACACAGCTGGGCAGTAAAACAGAACAGAGTCCTGAGACAATCATTATTGCACAGGAAAATGCCGTGCAGATGGAAGAAAAAATCAGAAAACAGCTAAGTACTTTTGAAAATGAAGTCCTGACACTTTATCTGGATGGAAATAATTATCAGCAGATTGGTGAAAAAATGAACAAATCATCCAAGTCCATTGACAATGCTCTGCAACGAATCAAGGGTAAAGTCCGGGAGAGTCTTGGCAGGAAAAAATAAAATATTTAAAAAAATCTGAAAAATACGAAAATTATGCTTGACTTTTTCCGGAGCTTTTGCTAAACTATCTAACTGTAGCGGACAGATAAAAACGCTGCAGATGCTGATGTGGCTCAGAGGTAGAGCACTTCCTTGGTAAGGAAGGGGTCACGGGTTCAATTCCCGTCATCAGCTTACAAAGCTCCTTGAAGTGATTCATGGAGCTTTTTTGACTTTCAGGAATTGTTTTCTGTAAAGCAAAAATGTTTTTATGAAGATCCGGTAAAGGATATAACGGGGAAAGAAAGGAGAAGATATTTTATGGTAAGAAAAACAAAGGTAGCAGTCGTAGAACATCCGCGTGGAGGAGAAGGCAGTGTGGAATTTCACCACATTGTATCTGAAGAAGAACTGAACGGACACGGTTCCATGTATGCCATGGCAGTACTTCGTCCGCACAGCAGCGTTGGCTGGCATCAGCATGTGGGGAATACAGAACCTTATTTCATTTTAAAGGGGAAAGGGGTATTTGTGGACAATGATGGTACAAGAACAGAGGTAGGGCCTGGAGATGTATGTGTGATCGAAGTGGGACAGAGCCATTCTCTGGAGAATCCAAATGACGAAGAACTGGTATTTATGGCGTTAGTTTACAATGCATAAACAGACATACCGGTACGAGGCAATCAAATATCCGTCTAACGAAGATGTGTTTTTCAATGTCCTGTGGCACAACAGGGATTACACTGCACCTCACTGGCATAACGGGCTTGAGATTCTGTATCTGCTGGAGGGAAGTGAAGACTGTTATCTGGGAGAGGAAGAATGCATCCGGATGAAAAAAGGAGACTTTCTGGTAATTAATTCCCGGGTGGTACACAGTGTTCAGTGTCCACGACAGTGTAAGGAGATGCTGATACAGATCCCTTATCCGATGATGAAACGGTTTATTCCTCAGATCGACGGGCTGGAATTTGTCTGTGAAAAGATCACCGGAAGAAAGCACCGGATGGATACGTTTATGGTGGAGAGAGCACTGAGTGCTCTTGTAGAACTGCATCCTTTTCGGTCGCCGGAAGAAACTCTGGAGTTTTACAGCCGGATGTATCATCTGCTGGCTGTACTGGTAAAAGACTTCAGCGTATCGGTTACTTCTGATAAGATGGAAATATCAGAAAAATATATGGAACGACTGGGAATGATCACTTCATATGTGAAGGAACATTATACGGAAGAAATTTCGCTGCAGGAGATTGCACGGCTGGTTTCTCTGAATCCGGATTATTTCACGCGATTTTTTAAGAAATATATGGGCATGACATTTCTGGCTTATGTTAATTCGGTGAGAATGGAACATGTTGTCAGAGATTTGCAGAGAACAGATCTGAGTGTCCAGAAGCTGCTGGAGATTCATGGTTTCACTAATTATAAATTATTTATGAAAATGTACAAATCCAGGTTTGAGAGTACACCGGGAAAGATGCGAAGATACCGGAAAGAACAGAAGATAGAAGATTAACAGACGAAAGAGATCTGCCGGCAAAGAACCGGAAGATCTCTTTTAAAGTTGCGTTGCATATCAATAATTGATCCGGTGGATCAATTTTGATTTCCTCCGGGAAGATAGGACGGTTGTAGTTGTATGGGGATGTGGTTACTGTGGGGAAACTTTGCTCTGGTCGACTTTACGTTGTGGGTAAGTTCGATTATAATGGAAAAAGGTAACTGTTCAGTAACTTTACAGTTACGAGCAAAAATGCATTTAAAATCACCTTCGGTGATGGCATTTTTGCTTGTATGTCTCGGGATTTTGGCATATTTATGCCAAAACACCTCGCGGGATAATGGCTACTGAATAGTTACAACTCTTCAAATATACTTTCTGCTCCGGTGTGATTCGAAAGCTCTCCACCGCTTTCTGAATCGTCTTCTGGTGCACCCAGCGATCCAGTTTCCGTTCTTCCAGATATGGAATCACCGTATCCCACTGCTTCGCAAGCGCTGTCGCAAAATA
>NZ_JALFPR010000099.1:0-27062 GCF_022785585.1 Oliverpabstia sp.
GATGACGGTATCCGAACTTCAGGCGGCTATCCTTGAGAAGATGGCCGGAAACGGTCCGGTGACCGATCAGATGAAGAAGAGCGTAGCTGACAACATCTGGCATGATTCACTGGTAAACTGGCTGAAGAGTTTTCATTAGATGTGTAACGCGTAAATCAAAAAGTCGAAACTGAAATCACTTTTCGTGAATTTCAGTTTCGACTTTTTATATATTGTTACAGACCTCTGTCATTGTATCTGTTCCAATGCTTTCCGAAGCTGTAACGGATGTGGCATATCAAGAGCAGCCTTTTTCAATACGTCCTCTTGTACAAATACCTCCGAAGGTGTACCGTCTGCCAGTAATTGTCCATGGGCAAGAACTACAACTCTCGAAAAACACTGCGCTACAAAATCCATATCATGAAGAATCGCCAATACCAGTTTTCCCTGCTCGGAAAGACTGGCAATAATGTTCCGTATAATCTCTTTTCCACTGTAATCCTGTGCAATCGTCGGTTCGTCCAGAATAATTACATCTGTATCCATCGCAAGAACAGAAGCAATCGCAACCAGTTTCCGTTGAGAGAGTTCCAGATCATACGGGTTTTCACCCGCATAGGGAGTCAATTCTGTCAGTGCCAACGCTTCCATGGCTTTTTCCATAGCTTTTTCTTTTGGCATACCGATATTTAACGGACCAAACATAACCTCATCAATGACCTTGTACTTGAAAATCTGGTCATCCGGGTTCTGAAAAACATAACCCACCTGTCCGGCAAGAGAGGCCACCGTACGCCTGGAAATATCTTCTCCCTGGTAGAGGATTGTTCCGGCAGAAGGCTTTAACAGACCTTTCAGTAAACGTACCAGTGTGGTTTTTCCGGCACCATTTTGTCCGATAATTGCCGTAGGGCGCTGATCCAGAGACAACTGGAAGTTTTCAAAAATAGGATGATCTTCTGTATAGGAAAACTTAAGATTTCTCACATCAAATCGATTTTCTGGTGCTTCTGCCAGGACAGTATCTGCCAGCTGCGGAAGTGTAACCTTTCTTTCTTTGTCTCTTTTCAAAGCTTCTTTCACATCCTCAACAACTACAGGATACGTACCATCCGGACGAAAAATATGCTGTTCGACACAATAACGGGTTACATAGGGAGGACAAATACCTAATTCTGCAAGATCAGGTCTTGAGAAGATCTTTTCCGGTGTGTCAAAAGCAATCTGCTTACCTTCATGTAAGAGTAATATTTTGTCACAGTAAGATGCCAGTTTCTCCATTTTCTGTTCAATCATAAAAATAGTAATACCTGTTTGGGAAAGTAACTCTACTGTATGGAAAACCTCTTCGCTTCCCTGTGGATCCAGCTGGGATGTCGGCTCGTCAAGAAGCAGAATCTCCGGTTCCATGGCAAGAACAGAAGCAATGGCCACACGCTGTATCTGTCCACCGGACAGATCAAATGGGTTCTTCTCCCGAAACTGCCAGATGTCCAGTTGATGCAGAACCTTATCCAGGCGTTCATGGATCTGTTCAGCCGGTACGCCAAAGTTTTCCAACCCAAAGGCTACTTCATCCCAAACAGTATCTTTCGCTCCGGAAAGCTGGTTAAAAGGGTTCTGAAAGATCAGCCCGACTTTTTTGCAAAGTTCCGCAGTAGGTGTGGTAGCAGCAGCAATTCCATCAACAGTCACTTTACCTCCGTAAGCACCTTTGTAAAACTGAGGAACCAGTCCGCAGAAAGCCTGGCTGAGCGTACTTTTTCCCGCACCATTCTCTCCGATAATTCCAATGAATTCTCCTTTCTCAGCAGTAAAGGAGATATCATCCAACGCCAGCTTTTTTGTATGGGGATAGCGATATTTCAAATGTTCTACTTCTAAGAAAGCCATAAATAAATCCTCCCTGCCAGTGCCAGAATCAACCCTGCAATACACAGCCAGCTGAAGATCCGGTCTGCTTTTGTCTTCTGATGGGGATGCATCCAGGTTTTTAATCCTTTTGCACCAAATCCACGTACTTCCAATGCGATTGCCCGTTCTCTGGTAGCTGTCAGCGCACTCATAACAACCGGCGAGATCAGTGGGAGAAACGCCTTGATACGAACCAGAAGACTACCTTCTGTTTCCATACCGCGGCTTCTCTGGGCATCGGTGATGGTATGCATCGTCCCCATCATCTGCGGAATAATCTGAAACACAGAATTGATAATATAACCAAATCGCGGAGAAAATCCCTTTCGCTCCAACTCATCCACAAGCTCGGAAGGGCGGGTGGATAAAACGACAATTGCGAAAGACAGAAGCATATTCAGAATATTTAATCCGATATGCGCTGCATACAATAATCCTTCTTTATAAAACCTGAGAAATCCGATGGCAAACAGTACATTCTTGTTCTGTTGATTGACCAGACCATGAATCAGAAAAATTGTAAGAATAATTGTAAAAGAAAATGCAATCAGCGGCAGGGCTTTTTTAATAAGCCTGCCGCTTTTTAGCAGTACAAAACTGATTATGATCATCACTGCAAATCCCCACACTGAACCAGTCAGAAGGGGAATGCAGATTGCTGCTGCCAGATACCATAATTTGGTAAATGGATGAAGCTGTGTCAGCCAGCTTCCGTTATTTGTGTATAAACTGATGGTTTTCATAAATTAATCCAGACTTTCGATAGTTTCTTCTGTATCATACAGAGTGGTAAGTTTCTTTGGAAGACCTTTGAGAATCAGGAATACGATGATCAGTGTGATCAACTTATCCGGTACATCTACAACGATCTCATCCAGCAGAGAACCAAGTGCCAGTGGAAGTTTTGCTGCCTGTGTTGCGGCAAATACTGCATCACCCCATACGTTTCCGGTTGTTCCGCCCCAGAACAGAATGTTCAGTGGTGTGGAAACCACAACAGCTGCCAGTCCGCCCGCACATGCAGTTAACAGAGCTTTTGGGAATGTTTTCATAAATCCGATACGTGCCATGATACCGACAACGAGACCGATGAAAAGACTGGTCAGTGCATAGATCAGTGTAATATTATCACCGGTGGTAAATCCGTAGATCAGGTTGTTTGCAGCACCACAGATGGCTCCGATGATAGGTCCGCCAAGTGCTGCACCGATACAGGTTCCGATGCTGTCCAGCCATAACGGCAGTTTCAGGAAACTGGCGAACAGTTTTCCGAGATAGTTGATTCCGATACATGCCGGTATCAGAACGATGACGGCGGCATTCAGTTGTGTTTTAAAAATCTTTTTCATGATTCATCCTCCCTCGATGTGATTTTTTATCTGTATCATCAGAAATGCAGGATACAAAAGTTGTATACCATCTGTTTTTCGGATGATTTTCAGATATTTTGGTTTTGATTATTTCTGGATTCTGGTGAATGCTTCCAGCGCTGTAAGAATTTCTCTTTCTTCCCCACTCATGGAAATTGCCTCTTTGGCGGCATATTTTCCAATATCATCCGCGACAGAGGACTGAGAGGCGGCAACAACATTTAAAATCGATGCAGTACGCACACCACGAAGGGAACCGAGTACAAATAACACTGCGGTTTCCATATCAGAAGCAATTGCTCGTTTTCCGGCCCAATAACTGTAAAGTTCCGGGTTCCGATCACTATAAAGGCAGCTGTGACTGCGACAGATTCCCAGGTGATAAGGAATATTTTCAGCAACTGCACTTTCCCGACAGGCACTCAGGAGATCAAAATCAGGTATCGCAGGATACTGTGCTTCCACATAAGCAGCAGAAGTGCCATCGTCCCGGATCGCCCCGGTTACAAAGATCAGATCGCCCAGAGCACATTCCGGCTGCAGGGCTCCGCAGCTTCCAATACGGATCAGGTTATGAACACCACACTGGATCAGTTCCTCCACAGCAATCGCACAGGAAGCAGCACCTATTCCGGTAGAAGTAACCAACATTTTTTTGCCCTTATATGTGCCTTGCCAGCTACGAAATTCCCGGTTTGATGCAAGCAGTCTGGCGTCTTCCAGATGAGAAGCTACCGTATCTGCCCGTGCCGGATCTCCCGGTAACAGTACACAGTCCACATCCAGATCCTTCGGAAGACGGATATGCGGCATCAGGTTTTCAGACATAATCAAAACCTTCTTTCTAAAAATATTTGCCTGTTTACCTTAACACTTTACAACTGTCTTGTCAATTGTAAATATAAAGCAATGGAATGTTCTGCAACAGGTTACTGAATAAGAAAACAGGATTGACTTTTCCCATAGATATCTTTATAGTGAAATTCAGGTGACTGTAAGTTTACTGAACAGTTACAAATTTAGATTCTTTGTTTTGTTGATGAGATAGAAAAGCAGAATATCTAATAAAAGGAGATTTGTATCATGAATGATTTATTATTAGTAATCGATATGCAAAATGTATACCTTCCCGACCAGCCATGGGCATGTGAGACTGTAGCGCACACAAAGGCAAATATCCTGAAACTTCTGGAAAAACATCCAAAAAATCAGACTATTTTCACCCGCTATATCGCCGCCGAACACCCGGTTGGAACCTGGAAAACCTATAACGAGCTGAACCGCAAAATTAATGAAGATCCCTGGATGAATGAACTGATGGATGGAATCAAAGAAGCAGCCGAAACGTACCTCATCTACGACAAAAGCACATATTCCTCCTTTCAGGTACCCGCCATCCGTCAGGCTGCCCGAAAAGCCGACCGCATCATCCTCACCGGCGTTGTCTCCGAATGCTGTGTCCTTTCCACTTTCTTTGAAGGCATCGACCTCGGCTGCAAACTCATCTGGCTCACCGATGCCACCTCCGGCCTGAACCCGATCCTTGAAGCAGAAACCCTGCACATCTTACAGGGATTGTCACCGCTCCACGTAGAGTTCATGACAACCGAAGAGTACCTGACACAACAATCCTGATTCAGACACACTCTAGGAAATTCCGCATTAATCATCGCGATGATATATGTGATAAAATTGGAACTATTTCATTTCTTCCGGTTATTAATAAACAGCAGTAAGGAGTCGAAGCCCGGTTGGAACAACACTTTGTTGGCGGTTAGGTGAAATTTTGAAATCCTGTGCTTAGTAAGACTTGGCGCTGAGCGGCTCTCCGCGAAGAGCCTAGTCGCACTTAGCACATAGTTCAAAATTCACCTGCCAACGTTGTTCCAACCGGGCTTCGACTCCTTACTGCGTCCGTTTGTTAATACCTTTTTATTCTCCACGTTTCCTAGGATACTTTTTATCCAGCCGTTTTTCCCGTCTGCGCAACACCCGTTTCCGAATCCCCGTCACAATCTGCGAAATATACCTCAACAACGGCTCCGTAGCAACCGCAAACACGATCAGCGTCATACAACACTTCCGTGTCATCACTCCAATTCCAAACAGATTCTTCAAAAAAATCACACAGAACAACAATCCAGCCACCATAGCCGACCACACAATCCAGCGGAATACATTCATCGGTTTGCTGATTTTAAACAGAATCATCAGTCCGACAATTGCAAGCAGAAGAGTAGCAGCCGTGGAAATTTCCTCGTTTGACATTCCAAACGTCTGCCCGAATACTGTAAGGAATCCTACAATCAGTACATCCGTAAGTCCGGCCGGAAGCGCTTTTAAAAGCACATTCGTAAGGAAATGGCCTTCAATCATCTTCTTGTTCGGTTCCATTGCCAACAGGAATGCCGGAATACCAATGGTAAACATGGCCACCATGGAAATCTGAGATGGTTCCAGCGGATAGGTGATCATAAACGCCATAGAAAACAACGACAGCAGAAAGCTGAAAATATTTTTTACCAGAAACAAACTTGCAGATCGTTCGATATTATTAACGACCCGACGTCCTTCCAGTACAACCGAAGGCATACACGAAAAATTAGATTCCAGCAATACAAGCTGAGAAGCCTGTGCTGCTGCGTCACTTCCCGAGGCCATCGCAATACTGCAGTCAGCGTCTTTCAGTGCAAGTACATCGTTGACACCATCACCGGTCATTGCAACGGTTTTCCCTGCTTCTTTCAATGCACGGACAAACTGTCGCTTCTGATCCGGTGTCACACGACCGAAAACCGTATATTTTAACACTGCTCGTTTGATATCATCCGGTGTTTTTAACTGACTGGCATCGATGTAATTATCCGCATTGGCGATTCCCGCCTGAGAAGCTACTTTTGATACTGTAACCGGATTATCACCGGATATAACCTTGATATCCACACCCTGATCTGCAAAATACTGAAATGTCTCCCAGGCTTCTTTACGGATCGGATTGGCCAGCAATACAAGACCATAAGGAATCACTGCTTCTGTCAGTGCTTTTCCGTCCGGAGTTCCCTCGTATCGACCGAAAACCAGGACACGATAACCCTCGCTTCCATAAGATTCTATTGTTTCTTTATATATTTCATAATCATCCCGAAGAACAAATTCCGGTGCACCAAGCACATAAGAAGTCGTATGAAAAGTAGCACTGCTGTATTTGAAAGCGGAAGAGAATGAAGTTACTGAAGTAGCTACCTGTCCGCTTCCCTGTGTAAAATATTCCTGCATTGCTGCCATTGTAATGTTATCTTTTGACATAGCTTGGGCAAAATCACCCAGCAGTTCTTTCAATGGGGGAAGTTCTTCTTTATCATATGGTTCCAGAGAAACCACATCATGAACCTTCATGGTATTTTCGGTAATGGTACCGGTTTTATCAACACACAGCACATTGACCCTGGCAAGCGTCTCGATACACTTCATATCATGTACAAGAACTTTTTTCGTGGCCAATCGCATTACACTGACTACCAGAGCTACACTGGCCAGCAGATATAACCCTTCCGGAATCATACCAATGATGGCCGCAACCATAGCCTGCATACTGGTCTTGATGGAACTGTCGCCAAGCAGATACTGCTGTCCGAAAAGAACAATACCAATCGGAATGATCAGAAATCCAACAATCTGAACCAGTTTATCCAGGGAACGGATCATCTCAGACTGTTCCCCTTCTTTGGTTGCCTTTGCTTCCAGTGTCAGTTTTGAGATATAAGAGTCTGCACCTACCTGTTCCAGTCGTCCGAGACAGGAGCCGGAAACAACAAAACTTCCGGACATCAACGTGTCCCCGGGTTTTTTGGTGATCTCATCAGATTCACCGGTCAGAAGGGATTCGTTGACCTGTACCTCCCCGTCAATCAAAGTAGCATCGGCACAGATCTGATTTCCCGCCTGAAATTTTACCACATCATCCAGCACCGCCTGTTCTGCGGGAAGCGTCTGAAGCTTTCCTTCACGCACAACAGGAGCTTTAGGCGCATTCAACACACTCAACTTGTCCAGTACTTTCTTGGAACGGATCTCCTGAATAGTACCAATTAGAGTGTTACAGATAATGACCGGGAGAAAAGTCAGATCACGAAATGCACCGACCAGAAGCAGCAGAACTGCAATCACAAGAAAAATCAGGTTGAAATACGTAAATACATTGCTGATAATAATTTCCTTGGTCGTCTTGGAAGGAGAATCCACCGGGGCATTGCTCCATCCTTTTTCCATCCGTTCTTTCACCTGTGCCTGAGTAAGTCCGGTATCCGCGGTTGTCTCAATCCGTGCAACCGGTTTTCTCAGGATCTTTGTTTCCTGAGAATCCTTTGTTTTCTTCAATGGCGTTGCCTCCTTTTACTGTATCTGTTGAAGTCCCGTAATGTCCGGTTCGATCAGAAGGGAGTAGTTTGTGTAATATACAACAAATCCCGGTTTCCCGCCGGTTGGCTTCCGGAGATTTTTCTTCTGTGTATAATCAATTTCCACCTTCGGTGCCTGTCTGCCCTTGGAATAGTAAGCTGCCAGCTTTCCTGCTTCTTCAAAGGTGCGATCCGGAAGTTCTTCATTTTTTGATTTTACGATCACATGGGATCCCGGCTGCCCTTTGGCATGGAACCACCAGTCATTGCCGGAAGCAAACTTAAAAGAAAGCTCATCGTTCTGAAAATTATTTTTGCCGACATAGATATCATATCCATCGCTGGAAATATAATGATATGGACGAGAGGTGACTTTTACTTTTTTTCCTCCTGTATTTTTCCGCTTTACATATCCATATTCCATCATTTCTTCTTTGATCTGTACAAGATCTTCTTCCGATGAGGCAATATCAAGAGAAGCGGCAATGGATTCCAGATGCTTGATCTCATCTCCGGTTTCCTGCAACAGTGTATCCAGTGCTCCCTTGGTTCGCTTTAACTTGCTGTATTTATCGAAGTATTTCTTGGCATTTTCCTGTGGGGTCATCGTTTCATCCAGTGGAATCTGAATCATTTCATTGGTGTAATAATTCAACGCCTCCATGGACTTTGCACCGGGCTCCACTTCATAGCCGTAAGTATTCAGCAGCTCTCCCCAGACACGGTATTTTTCTTTTTTCTCTGTATCCTTCAACTGTTTTTGCTGTAACTGATATTTTTTTACATTTCGCTCCAGTGCATTCTGTACGATTTTTCGCAGATCTACTGTTTTCTGACGCATCTTTGTGACAATATTTTTTTCAGCATAATATGTCTCTAACACCGGGAAGATCGATGGATAAGAGACAGCACGGTAATCCTGATACTGAGACAGTGGAAAGCAGGCAAATTCTACCGGCTCTTTTCCTTTATATATAATGTTTGGTTCGAAATGCCCGTCCCTGATGTCATCTACCATGCGAAGAAAAGTATGTGCCAGATGTACCCGCTCCACATCCTCAAGTCCGTCGGTTGGAATACCGCCATCGATGCCGGCGCGATAGCAAACTTCTTCTGCCATCAGAGGACTGATTCCCGTGATAGAAGTGTAGATTGCTTTTGCCACATTCACAGGACGCGGAAAAATCTTTTCCTGAAAGATTTCTTCCGTTAATACAAACGGATTCAGTTTTGACTGTGTTTCCGGTATAAAATACGGACGCCCGGGAAGGACTTCTCTCACAGAACTCATATGAGCTGACACATGTTTGATACTGTCGATGATCTGATCCTCTTCGTTACAGAAGATAATGTTGCTGTGCTTTCCCATGATCTCCACAATCAGATATTTGGTACACAGATCACCGAGTTCATTCAGATGTTCAATAGTAAAACGGATGATCCGCTCCATACCCGGCTGTTCAATCGCGATGATCTTGCCACTCCCGATATGTTTTCTTAACAACATACAGAAGTTGGGTGCCGTCAGTGGACTTGGTTTATTAGTTTCCGTCAGATAAATCAGCGGGAGAGAAGCACTGGCTGATAAAAACAGACGGTACTGTTTCCGCTGATTTTTAATGGTTATGATCAACTCATCATTTTCCGGCTGGGCGATCTTGTTGATCTTACCGCCGGTGATGGTCTGATTTAATTCTGTTACAATATTTGCAATTGTGATCCCGTCAAAAGCCATAAAAACACACTCCTTCTTTGAATATTTTTATTATAACAGAAAAAAAGGATTTGACTAGGGTTTTGTAATGACTTATAATAAAAACATATGCATATTAAGCAATAATTAAGGAATTATTTAAGGTGAGAAAACTATTATGATTAAAAGTATGACAGGATTTGGAAGAGCCGAGGCACAGGACGAGCAGCATAAATTTACGGTCGAAATCAAATCTGTAAATCATCGGTATCTGGATTTTAACATCAAGATGCCGAAAAAGCTCAGCTTTTTCGACAGTGCAATCCGTACACTGTTAAAAGAGTACATGCTGAGAGGAAAGGTCGATATCTTTATCAGTTACGAGGATTTTACACAGTCTCACATGATTTTGCAGTATAATCATGAAGTAGCCAGCCAGTATATGGCATATTTTAAGAAGATGGCAGATACCTTTGGTATCTGTAACGACATCACCGCAGCGGAGCTTGGCAGGTTCCAGGATGTATTTACAATGGAAGAAGTGGATTCGGATGAAAAAGAATTATGGGGACTTCTGGAACAGGTACTCCGGAAAGCCTGTGAACAGTTTGTTGAGACACGGAAGACGGAAGGGGAGAACCTCCGGACTGATCTTTTGCAGAAACTTGATCAGATGTTTGAAAAAGTTGGAATGGTGGAGGAGCGTTCACCGCAGATTCTCCAGGAGTACCGGCAGAAACTGGAAGATAAGATGAAAGAACTGTTAAGCGATACACAGATTGAGGAAAGCCGAATCGCGTCAGAGGTTATCATCTATGCAGACAAGATCTGCACAGATGAAGAAACAGTTCGTCTGAAAAGTCACATCCGTCATATGAAGGAAGTACTCGCCGATGGTGAAGGCATTGGCCGAAAACTGGATTTTATTGCACAGGAGATGAACCGGGAGGCGAACACCATACTGTCCAAGGCAAATGATCTGGAAACATCCAATCTGGCAATTGACCTGAAAACAGAGATTGAGAAAGTGCGGGAGCAGATTCAGAATATTGAATAATCCGCAGAATGAGGGCACGCAATGGCCGGTTTTATTAATATCGGATTCGGTAATATAGTCAACCGTGACAAAATAGTTGCCGTAGTCAGTCCGGATGCTGCTCCGGTCAAACGAATGGTGCAGCAAGGAAAAGAAGAGAAGATAGTGATCGACGCTACCCAGGGGAGGCGAACAAAAGCAGTACTTGTCACCCAGGAAGGATTTCTGGTGTTATCGGCATTACAGCCGGATACTATCGGAAAGCGTCTTCATGCAGAAAAAATTATAGAAGAAAAAGGTGATCTGGATGAGTAAAAAAGGAAGTCTGGTAATTATTTCCGGTTTCTCAGGTGCCGGAAAAGGAACAGTAGTCAAAGAACTAATGAAGAACTATGAATGTTATGCACTGTCCATCTCGGCGACTACAAGGAATCCGCGGCCGGGAGAAGAAAACGAACGGGAATATTTTTTTAAGACAAAAGAAGAGTTTGAAGAACTGATCCGTCAGGATGCGCTGTATGAATATGCACAATATGTAGATAATTATTACGGCACACCGAAAGCTTATGTAGAAGAACAGCTGGCTGCCGGTAAAGATGTCATTCTGGAAATTGAAGTGCAAGGTGCCTTGAAAGTAAAAGAAAAGAATCCGCAGGCTCTGTTATTATTTGTAACCCCGCCATCTGCGGAAGAGCTCAAACACCGTCTGATAGATCGTGGAACGGAAACCATGGACGTGATCAACGACCGTATGCGCCGTGCTGCGGAAGAATCCGAGATCATGGATCATTATCAGTATCTGGTCATCAACGATGATCTGGATACTTGTGTAAAGGAAGTTCACCAGCTGATTCAGAGCCAGCACCTGAAGGTCTCTGAGAATCTTGATCTGGTTGCTGATATACAAAAAGAACTCAAAGAAATGAAAGGAGAATAAATTATGATACATCCATCTTATACAGAATTAATCCAGGCAGTAAACAAAGACGTTGAGGAGATCGATACTCCTGTATGCAACAGCAGATATTCCATCGTTCTTGCTACCAGCAAACGTGCTAGACAGCTGATCGCAGGTGCGGAACCGATGGTAAGTTATTCGCTGAATAAGCCACTTTCTATCGCCGTAGATGAGGTTTATAAAGGAAAAGTAACTATCATCCCGGACACTGAAGATGTAGAAGAAGCTGAGGCAGAAGCAGCTCTTGAAAAAGAACTGGAAGCGGAAGACAAAAACGCAGAAGAATAATCAGGTCAATAAGAGGGGATGCTGCATGAGCGTGCTGGCATCTCTTTTTTAACCAATGGAAAGGATTTATTAATCTATGTATATATTTTTCATGTCTCTCGGATGTGACAAGAATCTGGTTGATTCAGAAGAGATGCTGGGGGCGCTGGTAAGCCATGGATTCGAAGTGACCGATGATGAATCGCAGGCAGATGTGATTGTCGTCAATACCTGTTGTTTCATCCATGATGCAAAAGAAGAAAGTATTCAGGCGATTCTTGAGATGGCTGACTATAAAACCAAAGGCAATCTGAAAGCATTGATTGTGACCGGCTGTCTTGCTCAGCGTTACAAAGAAGAGATCACAAAAGAGATCCCGGAAGTAGATGCCGTTCTAGGTACTAACAGTCAGGCAGCTCTTTTAGATGCCGTTGATGAAGCCCTGAAAGGAAAAGTAAGTCATGTATTTACACCACTGGAGGGCATACCGCAGATGCCCGGCAAGCGTATGATCACAACCGGCGGTTTTTATGAGTATCTGAAGATAGCCGAAGGATGTAACAAACACTGTACTTACTGTATCATTCCGAAAATCAGAGGAAACTATCGCAGCGTTCCCATGGAAACTCTGATTGAGCATGCAAAACAGCTGGCAGAACAAGGCGTCAGGGAACTGATTCTGGTAGCCCAGGAAACCACCATCTACGGAACAGATCTTTATGGTAAGAAATCACTGCACCTGTTATTAAAAGAGCTCTGTAAGATTCCCGGAATTGTCTGGATCCGTGTTCTGTACTGTTATCCGGAAGAAATCTATCCGGAGCTGATCGAGACGATTCGTGATGAGAAAAAAATCTGTCATTATCTGGATCTGCCAATCCAGCACGCCAGTGATAAAATCCTGAAACGAATGGGAAGACGTACTTCAAAACAGCAGCTGATCGACATGGTTTCTACTCTTCGCAGAGAGATCCCGGATATTGTCCTTCGAACCACGCTGATTACCGGTTTTCCGGGAGAAACTCAGGAAGATCATGAGGAACTGATGGAATTTGTGGATCAGATGGAATTTGACCGTCTTGGTGTATTTACGTATTCTCCGGAAGAAGATACACCGGCAGCAACTATGGAGGACCAGATTCCGGAAGAAGTCAAACAGGATCGCCAGGCAGAACTTATGGAACTGCAGCAGGAAATTTCTCTGGAACGAGGAGAAAGCTGTGTGGGAAAAGACTATCTGGTGATGATAGAGGGAAAAGTAGCAGATGAAAATGCTTATGTGGGACGTACGTACGCAGATGCACCGGGCATTGATGGTTATATGTTTATCAATACCGGAGAACTTCTGATGTCTGGTGATTTTGTAAAAGCACACGTAACAGGATCCCTGGAATATGATTTGATAGGAGAGATTGCAGATGAATACACCGAATAAACTTACGATGCTTCGTATTATTTTGATTCCGTTTTTTGTAGTATTTCTTCTTGGAAATTTTAGCACCTGGTCCAAATGGATGGCACTTGCTATCTTTGTTATAGCAAGTCTGACTGATATGCTGGATGGCTATCTGGCGCGACGGGATAATCTGGTAACTAATTTTGGAAAGTTCATGGATCCACTGGCAGACAAACTGCTGGTTTGTTCTGCCATGATCTGCCTGGTTGATATGTCCCGGATCCCGAGCTGGATCGTTATCATCATCATCGGACGCGAATTTGTTATCAGTGGTTTCCGACTGATCGCTTCCGACAATGGCGTAGTTATCGCAGCTAATTACTGGGGCAAATGTAAAACTGTCTGCCAGATGTTTATGATCATCATTCTGATTGCAAACCTGGGTGGTGGTTTTGTGATTGTGGAGCAGATTCTGATCTATGCTTCTTTGATCCTGACCGTAATTTCTCTGATCACATACCTGTGGCAGAACCGCAGTGTTCTTTCTATGCAGGAATAGAATACAACAACTGAAAATTATAAAATATAAAGAAGAGATATTTGTGGAGTAATTACAGATATCTCTTCTTTTTAAATCTTCCGATAATTTTATCGTTTTATTCCCTCCGAAGCATTTTCATCATCGACAAGATCCGATCCATTTTTGCAATTTCCTGTGATGATTTTCCTTTTTTTAACACCTTTGTAATCATATCCATCTCTCCGGGGCTGAACTGCAGTCCATTTTTCTTTGAATTGGCTGCTGCGGACATTAAAAATGCAAGCATTTCGTTCTGATTTTTTTTACTTCCCTGTTGTATCAGAGACTGTAACAGTGCCATCTTAGCCGGATCAATTCCTTCCAGTGTCGAATCCTTCATCCATTCCTGAGTCATAAAACTTTTACCTCCTTATCCAAGCGGATCTGCAGGTTCCTTAGGCATCTGCAAAATCTCCAGTGCGTGAAAGGCAAATAAGATCTGATCAATCATTTCTTTCTGGCTTTCACCTGCATACGTTCGAAGCTGCTGCAGAATATCCAGTGGCTGCGAAGTTCCGGACTCTTCGGACATCATCATCAGTTCTGCAGGACCTCCGGAAAACATTGCAATTGTATGGGAAAGTTCCATCATTTTTGCATACAAAGCAAAAACCCGCTGTGCATCTGCCGGAAAATAAGGGACGGCGGCTTTCAGCATCTGTAAAGAATCCTGAGCCAGCATCTGATCCAGAGGTGTCATCGGAGCTATACGGTCTTCATTCATATAATTTCCCCGTTTTTTCTACTATCTTATGCTTCACATCGGAAAAAGAGAAGCCGGCTGCATAAGATATAAGCAGGAATGTGACTTTTGAAAGGAAGTATCCGGTATGGAAAATCAAAAAAGAAAGACGCAAAAACTTGTTATTGACGGAAACGCACTCTACGAACTGGATATCGAATGTCTGGAGCGAAAACCGAAAGGAATTCCCTTGCAATCCACCAGAAATACCCCTATAATAGAACAGGCAAAAAATAATACAATAAGAAAAAGGAGACGTTATGACAAATCAAACAAATGATGTGATTCGCGATGCCAAACAACTCGGAATCCCCAAAATGTTGATCCTTGGTCTGCAGCATATGTTTGCCATGTTCGGTGCAACCATTCTGGTTCCGATTCTGGTAAACAGCTATTTTACAGATGCCTGTGGCGAAGGTCCGACACACGGACTGACCGTCGCCGTAACGCTGTTCTGTGCAGGTTTCGGCACTTTGTTATTCCATGTGTGCTCCAGGTTCCAGGTTCCTGCATTTCTTGGATCATCCTTTGCTTTCCTTGGGGGATTTTCAACAGTAGCCAACCTGAACACCGGTATGTATGCAACCATGAGTGTTAATGACAAAGCTGCATACGCCTGCGGTGGTGTGGTTGTAGCCGGTTTGATGTATCTGGTGCTTGCTCTGATCATTCGTCTGGTGGGCGTAAAACGTGTGATGAGGTTCCTTCCTCCGGTAGTAACCGGACCGGTCATCATCTGTATCGGACTGACTCTTGCCGGTTCTGCGATCAATAATGCTTCCACCAACTGGTTTCTCGCACTTGTTGCTCTGGCCGTAATTATCATCTTTAACATCTGGGGAAAAGGTATGTTTAAAATTATCCCGATACTGATGGGGGTTGTGATCTCATACGTGGTTGCACTGATCATGAACGCGATGGGAATTACCAATCCGGACGGCTCTGCCATCCTGAACTTTTCTTCTGTAAGTACTGCAAACTGGATAGGTCTTCCGCCGATGCAGTTCGCAAAATTTGACGTGACTGCCATCCTCGTTATGGCTCCGATCGCTATCGCAACTATGATGGAACACGTAGGTGATATGTCTGCCATCTCTGCGACGGTTGGGAAAAACTTTCTGGCAGAACCCGGACTTCACAGAACACTGCTTGGAGATGGTCTTGCTACAGCTCTGGCAGGCCTTCTCGGCGGACCGGCCAATACCACCTACGGAGAAAATACCGGCGTTCTGGAACTGAGCCGTGTACATGATCCGCTGGTTATCCGTATCGCTGCATGCTTTGCGATCATCATCAGCTTTATCCCGAAAGTATCCGCCATCATCAGTACCATGCCATCTTCAATCATCGGTGGTGTCAGCTTTATGCTGTATGGTATGATTTCTGCAATCGGTGTGCGTAACGTGGTGGAAAACAAAGTAGACCTGACCAAATCAAGAAACCTGATCATCGCAGGTGTCATCTTTGTCTGCGGTCTTGGATTCAGCAATGGTATCACTTTTACCATCGCAGGCACTCCAATTACCCTGACAGCACTTGCTATCGCAGCAATCGCAGGTATTCTGCTGAACATCATTCTGCCGGGCAACGACTACGAATTCGGTGTCAATGAAACCGGAGATGAAAACCGTGGAATTCATGCAAGTACAGGTAAAAAAAATGCATAATATGACAACAGAAAAATTATTTTCTTTCATTGAAAACAGTCCGACTGCATTTCATGCGATCGAAGCGATGCGATGCAGACTGAAGGCAGAAGGCTACCAGCCACTTCTTGAGGGATCTGACTGGAACTTGCAGGCAGGTGGAAAATACTATGTGATCCGCAACGGCTCATCCATTATTGCCTTCCGTATCCCGGCAAAGGAGTGGAAAGGCTTTCAGATCATGGCAAGCCACAGCGATTCCCCGATGTTCAAGATTAAAGAGAACCCGGAGATAGAGGCAGAAGGACATTATGTAAAACTGAACGTAGAGAAATATGGCGGTATGCTCTGCGCTCCGTGGTTTGACCGTCCGCTGTCCGTAGCTGGCCGCCTGGTAGTGAAAGACGGAGAGCAGATTGTCACAAAACTGGTGGATGTTAAAAAGGACCTGGTGATGATACCAAGCCTCGCGATCCACATGAACCGTGATGCCAACAACGGCGTTCCGTTTAATCCGCAGAAAGAGCTCCTTCCTCTGTATGGAGATGAAAACGCAAAAGGAACCTTTATGGAACAAATGGCAGCACTTGCCGGTGTTGCCCGGAAAGATATTCTGGCACACGATCTTTATGTATACAGCCGGACTCCCGGTACTGTATGGGGTGCTTCGGGAGAATATATTTCCTGCGGTCGTCTGGACGATCTGCAGTGTGCATTCTCGTCACTGGAAGGTTTCTTACAGGCACAGGACGGAGAAAGTATTCCGCTTCACTGTGTCTTTGACAATGAAGAAGTGGGAAGTTCCAGCAAGCAGGGGGCTGCTTCTACATTGCTTCGCGATACGTTGATCCGCATCTGTGAAGCAATGGGAAAAAACCAGTCCGCTTACCGAAAATATCTGGCAAACAGCTTTATGATCTCCGCAGATAATGCTCATGCCGTACATCCAAACTATACAGATAAGGCGTGTCCGACCAACCGTCCGTATATGAATGGAGGTATTGTGATCAAATACAGTGCCAATCAGAAATATACTACAGACGGCATGGCCGCAGGTATCTTCCAGGAAATCTGCAAACGGGCAGATGTACCATATCAGACCTTTTTAAACCGTTCTGATATGGCAGGTGGCTCTACCCTTGGTAATATCTCCAACACACAGGTAGCGTTAAATACCGTAGATATCGGCCTTCCACAGCTGGCCATGCATTCACCTTATGAAACCGCAGGAAGTGAAGATACCGGATATCTGATCCGTGCTGCTGCCTACTTCTTTGAGAGTTCGATCTGCGAGAGTGGTTATGGAAGCTATACAATCAAACACATATAATCATGCATGCGACATGCTGATATAACTATTCTATATTGTCAAAAGGCAGGTGCGTAACCATTGAACGTACCTGCCTTTTAGTACATTGCATACCAGGATTTCCGATCTCTTTTCCCCGGACTCCCGGCAATAACTGTCACGTGTCATCCTTTGACTTAATTCACATCACACTATTATGTAGATATACGCCTGCGGCAGGGAACAGACACCGCAGGCGCAGGGAATAATACAATTATTAACGAAACGATGTACTAGAGCGTGTCTGAAAAATCATTTCCGCAATCTGCAAGCCCCACTTTGCGGTATATTTTACCCTCATTCGGATAAAATTTCCCACAAAGTGGGACTCGCAGCTCACGAAAAACCTTTTTCAGACACGCTTAGAAGCAGCCGTTTCCGCATCCGCCGCAGCACAGAAGGATCAGCAGAATCAGGCAGCAGTTGTTGTCATTGTTTCCGCAGCCACAGCCATCATTGTTTCCGCAGCAAGCCAGTAGGATCAAGATCCAGAGAATGCAGCTACAGTTTCCGTTTCCGCCCCAGAAATTAAACAGTCCGTTTCCATTGCATCCATTGTTGCATCCGCCGTTACATCCATTGTTACATCCACAGTCCCGTTCGCATCCGCAGTTTGTAGCAGTGATATCACTCATTGAAGTATTCCTCCGTTTAGGATTGATTACACTTCATCTTATGGAATGGACATACAGATGGTTACGGATTCACCAAAAAGTTTTTAAGTTGTGGAAATCGCACGAAACACCTGATAAACGTCCAGAGTTCCATATCCCCATTCCCGGTTGGGATAAAAAAGATCCGGATTCCTGATTGCTCCGCGAATCAAAAGATTCTTCATCTCATAGGTTGACAGATAGCGGGGAACCGGCAATTTCTGTCCCCATTCCATCAAAAGAGCACAGCTTCCCGCTGTCAGGGCAGCAGCAACACTCGTTCCGTCCCGCTGTACATAACTGTCCCTGATTCCCGGTCCGGACACCTTCACCCCCGGGGCACAAAGGTCCGGCTTGACCTGTTGATTTCTTGTATAGCCACGGCCGGAATTGAGATAGATACTTTTGCTGTAAGCATCGTAAGCCCCTGCGGTAATCACATATGGGGAATTTCCCGGTGCTGTGATGGTTGTATAAGGATCCGGCATAAGAAAGATGATATTCGAAGACACAAATCCACTTATGGGAAGCCACAGATGGAATTCACTTCTGGTATTACCGGATGCATATACCTGTATCGTCCAAATTCCCGGTGTGGGCATAACAAAACGAAGAAAAATAAGCTGACTGCCGGAAGTACTCTGTATTACTTCATAATATAGTTCAATGTGGGTACGATCAAGAAAAAGCGGAATATTCTGCATCTGTCCAAGCCTTGCCGGTATCCGCGGAATTATCTCCCCGGAAGGAGAGCGAAAGCCTACCGAGAACAGTTCCGGTGGAAAGCCCCACAGTTCTGCAAAGAATCCAGGACAGCCCTCGGGAACCAGAATTTCCACAGATGTGGGCTGGGTATATCCTGTAACATTACCCAAATAATGATGTGCCTTTCCTGCTTCATTTCCCGCTGCAGTAACGCAGACAATTCCCGGAACCGTATCCAGTCTCCGTAAAGTGAGATCAAGGGGGGTATATCCCATATGATCTCCCTGGTTACTCCCCAGTGCCAGACACAACACCAACGGCAGCTGCAGGCGTTCTGCCAGTTCCACAAGATACTGAATTCCCGTCATAATATCATTTTCCTGATATACCGGTTTCTCTCCGGAATAAAAATAAAAATTTTGAAGCGGCTGTTTTGCTTCCTTTAGCTTCACTGCCGCAATCTGAGCCTCATTGGCTGCTCCGATGAATTCCTGCTGCCGGTTTTCACTTCCGGCAGCTACCCCCGCTATAAAGGTTCCATGTCCTTCCGGATCTGTCACCGGCACAAGGGAAAGAGGATTTTCCAGATTTACTGCCTCTTGGATCTGTTCTGCCGTATAGACGGTCCCATACCCGAAAGGTCCGTCCCCGGTGGAAGAGGGCACTGTCTGATCCCAGATTTCCACGATCCGCGTCTGTCCATCTGCTGATAAAAAAGCCGGATGCGTATAATTGATTCCCGTATCCACAAATCCCAGTAACACATTTTTTCCATGAAGATTCAGCCCTGGTTGATTTTGTGTCTGTAGGATTCCGCTGACTTCCAGACTGGTTGTATCCAGAGGAACATACAGATTCGGAACCAGACTGTACACAAACCGTATATTTTCAAGAAGTCCATTCGGCCGAATCGGTATATGGATCACTACAAACTGATCGTTGATCACAGTAGGTTCATACGGAGCAATGATCTGCTGATAGAATTCCTCGTCAATTTTTCCGTAAGGAAGGATCAGATCTATTCTGTCATTTGCATAGATAGCATCCTGGTGCTGACTCATATCATACCTGTTGGTCTTTTTTTTACTATATGCACCGTTTCCACTTTCCCTTTCACCTTTTATATCATACCATAGAAAAAAGGCCGGATTTTCTATGTACACAAATACATGGACAGGAACCGGTATTGGCGTTGCCATTTTAGATACCGGACTGTATCCCCATATCGATTTTGGTGAACGGATCCGGGGATTTCAGGATTTTCTCGGACACCGTCCTTACCCTTATGATGACTCCGGACACGGAACACATGTGGCAGGAATTCTTGCAGGCGACGGAACAGCCAGTGACAGACGCTATCAGGGTGTTGCACCCGGGTGTCACCTGGTTGCTGCAAAAGTACTCGACAGGCGTGGAAACGGACGCTTACAGGATGTTTTACGGGCACTCCAGTGGATCTCTTTCAATCAGAACCTCTATGGAATACGAATCATCAATATTTCTGTGGGCGCTGCCGCAATGGATTCAAAAGCTGCCGCACGACTGATAAAAGCAGTGGAACAGGCATGGGATCAGGGCTTTGTTGTGGTGACCGCAGCCGGTAATATGGGACCTGCATATGGAAGTGTCACAGCCCCGGGCAGCAGTAAGAAAGTGATCACTGTGGGAGCAAGTGATATGCTGGACCGGATCAGTTCTGTCTCCGGTGCCGGTCCCACAGCAGAATGTGTCTGCAAACCGGATCTGGTGGCCCCCGGGGCAGATGTGATCTCCTGTGCCAACAAAAGAAACAGCTATGCCATCAAAAGCGGAACATCAATGTCCACACCAAGAGTTTCGGGAGCTATTGCTTTGTTGTTACAGAAAGATCCTTTTCTTACAAATGTGGAAGTAAAAATGCTGCTGCGGGAATCCTGTTTGGATCTCGGATATCCAAGAAACCGCCAGGGATGGGGAAAACTGGACATTCAAAAACTTCTTGCACTCTAAACAGACATGGCACCAAAAACAGAAGGTGCAGGGATTCAAGCAGTTATAACCATCGAACCACCTTGACATAAAAAGTCCGTGGTTGCACGAGACCTTGGCGACTGCCGCGATAACTATGAGAAACTCGCAGAGCGTGTTTCTCATAGTTTACGCCAGTTCCTCCCATTTTGCATACAGTTCTTCCAGTTTTTCTGCAATTGCTACCTTTTCTTTTGAAAGCCGCACACATTCCGCCACATTGACAGCAACCTCCGGCTGTGCCATCTCTTCATCAATCTCACCGTCTCTGGTTTCCAGCTTTTCGATTTCTGCTTCTGTCTTTTTTAGATCATTCTCCCGTTTTCGAAGTCTCGCCTGTTCTTCTTTCTGCTGTTTCCAGTCAAGTTTGGTTGCAGATGCTGAAACATCCGCAACAGCTTCTTCCTCCTTCGGTGCATAAATCTGTGTCAGTTCTTCTTTTTTCTCCAGATAGTAGTCATAATTACCGATATAATTGACCATTGCCTGATTTGTAAGCTCCAGGATCCGGGTCGCGGTCTGATTAATGAAATAACGATCGTGAGACACATACAGTACAGTTCCGGTATAGTGTTTCAGCGCCTGTTCCAGAATTTCTTTGGATACGATATCCAGGTGGTTGGTCGGCTCATCGAGAATCAGGAAGTTCGCTTCGGAAAGCATCAGCTTTGCCAGAGAAACACGACCACGCTCGCCACCGCTAAGAGCACTGATCAGTTTAAAGACATCATCTCCGGTAAATAAGAACGCAGCCAGTACATTGCGGATTTCTGTATTTGTCAGATAAGGATACTCATCGGAGATTTCTTCAAAGATTGTTTTCTCCATATGGAGTACGTGATGTTCCTGATCATAATAACCGATCTGTACTTTACTACCCAGTTCGATTTCCCCTGCATCCGGCTCCACCAGACCATTTAAAATCTTAAGAATGGTTGTCTTACCGGTTCCATTGGCGCCGATAATCGCAACACGTTCTCCCCGTTTCACAGAAAAATCCACGTTGGAGAACAGCTCCTGCTGAGGAAATGCTTTCGCCAGATTTTTTACTGTTAATACATCGTTTCCGCTGACTACGCGCGGCTTCAGTTCCAGATGCATTTCGACATTTTCTTCCACCGGTTTATCCAGCACATCGATCTTATCCAGCATTTTCTCCCGGCTCTCTGCACGTTTGATGGATTTTTCCCGGTTGAAAGATTTTAATTTTGCAATGACTTCTTCCTGATGCTTAATTTCCTGTTGCTGATTCAGCCATGCCTTATATTCCGCATCTCGGATCATTGCCTTTTTCTCTGCATACGCAGAATAATTCCCCATAAAAGTACGAACATGTCCGCGATCGATTTCGACTACTTTTGTCACGACGCGATCCAGAAAATAACGGTCATGGGAGACGATAAATACCGCGCCTTTATAGTTGATCAGATATGTCTCCAGCCATGCAATAGATTCCATATCCAGGTGATTGGTCGGCTCATCAAGAAGAATTATATCCGGGTTGGACAACAGCAGACGTCCGAGCGCCACACGGGTTTTCTGTCCGCCGGATAATGTGCCGATCTTTCTTGAAAAATCCTCTTCCTCAAATCCCAGACCTTTTAATACACCTACAACTTCACTGCGGCAGGCATAACCACCTTCCAGTTCAAACTGATGAGTGAGACGGGAGTAGGAAGCGAGCAGTTCATCCAGTTCCCGTCCGGTCAACGTCTTCATCTGCTGTTCCATGGTGCGGATCTTTTCTTCCATGTCTAACAGATACTGTTTGACAGAAAGCAGCTCCCCGTAGATCGTATTGTCGCCACTGACTTCCTGATGCTGTGCCAGATAACCGAGTGTCTTCCCTTTGGCAACTATCACCTCACCGGAATCTGCCGGCATCTCCTGCATAATGATTTTTAACAGTGTGGACTTTCCGGCACCATTCGGTCCGATCAGTGCAGCCTTTTCCCTTTCCTCCAGATGAAAAGACACATCCTTTAAAACATCATCTGTTACGAATGATTTATTAATATTCTGACATGATAAAATCATGAAAAACCTCCTTAAATTTCACAAGTCTATCGAATATTATACATGAATGAAGAAAATTCGCAAGAAAATCACAACAAAATCAGAAGTTTATTTGACAAACTTTTCACACTTAACTATAATAATATTAGTATGATGCAGGAGGAAAGCAGCGTGGAGGAAAAAGACATATCAAGAGCAGTCATCAAACGTCTTCCCCGATATTATCGATATCTGGGAGAACTGATGGAAGATGGGGTAGAAAGAATCTCGTCCAATGAGTTGAGTGGGCGGATGAAAGTGACAGCTTCTCAGATCCGACAGGATCTTAATAATTTTGGTGGATTCGGACAGCAGGGATACGGATATAACGTTAAATATCTCCATTCGGAAATTGCAAAAATCCTGGGGCTGGATCGCACACACAATATGATTATCGTAGGTGCCGGTAATCTCGGTCAGGCACTTGCCAATTATACACAGTTTGAAAAACAGGGATTTAAAATTGTCGGGATTTTCGATGTGAATCCGGTCATGCAGGGAGTTTCCGTGCGCGGCATCGAAATCCGTATGATTGACGAACTTCCTGAGTTCGTGAAGGATAATCATGTAGAGATTGCTACTCTGACCCTGCCGAAAGCCAAAGCCCTTGATATGGCAAAACTGCTGGTGGATGTGGGAGTAAAAGCCATCTGGAATTTTGCCCACACAGATCTGAATCTTTTTATGCCGGAGGATGTGATCGTGGAAAATGTACACCTTTCTGAAAGCCTGATGCGACTTTCCTACAATCTGAGCCGTTTTGAAAAAGATCATAAACAGGAACAAGGCAAAATTTAACAACAGCAAGGCTGCTGCCAACAGAGGGCAGCAGCCTTTTATTTACGTGAGCAACGACCGAAACGGAGTGTAGAGGCCGCGATAACCATGAGAAACTCGCAGAGCGTGTTTCTCATGGTTTTACAGAAAGTGAGATCATAGCTATGCAGATTTTAGTAACAGGAAAACAGATGAAGCAGCTTGACCAGTCTACGATTAAGCAGATGGGCATTCCTTCTCTGGTTTTGATGGAACGGGCAGCAATGGCGGTATTTGACTGTCTGAAGCAACATTTTCCACTGAAAAAAACATTGGTTGTATGCGGTTCCGGCAATAACGGAGCAGATGGCGTTGCAGTTGCAAGACTTCTGCATCTGGCAGGATATCCGGTAGATCTTTATCTCGCCGGAAATCACACATCCTTCACCGAAGAAATGCACATTCAGTGGCAGGCAGCTAAAAATTATCAGGTATCGATAGTCAACAACTGCCGGTTTTCTGAATATACTACTATTGTAGATGCACTTTTTGGTGTCGGATTATCCAGAGAATTGTCCGGAAAATACCAGGCTCTGGCAGAGAAAATCAATGCTTCCGGCATTCCGGTTCTTGCGGTGGATATTCCATCCGGCATCCATGCAGGCACGGGACAGGTTATGGGCACTGCCATCCGGGCAACCGAAACGGTCACCTTTGCATACCGTAAGCTTGGGATCAGTCTGTACCCTGGATCCGTCTATGCCGGACATATTCAGGTGAAAGATGTTGGCATCTACGGTGCATCCGAAGGCGTTTTTTCACTGGATAACAAAGATGTTTCCTGGCTTCCTGCGCGGGATCCTGCCGGCAACAAAGGAACTTTCGGAAAAATCCTGCTGATAGCCGGAAGCCGTAATATGAGCGGGGCAGCTTACTTTTCTTCGAAAGCGGCACTTTTAAGCGGTGCCGGGATGGTCCGTATCCTGACGGATGAAAGCAACCGTATCATCCTGCAGCAGCAGTTTCCGGAAGCCATGCTTTCGGTTTATGAACCTTCCATGACACCGGATGAACTGTCAGAAATTGTCAGAAAAGCTATGGACTGGGCAGATGTGGTTGCTGTTGGTCCGGGGCTTTCTACTTCCAAAACAGCGGAGAACTTGTTGCAAACAGTATTGACATTCCGTCAAAGCAAGCCTATAGTCATTGATGCAGATGCTTTAAATCTTCTGGCAAAACGAAAAGATCTGCAGGCACAGTGCGATGCTGCCTGCATCCTGACCCCTCATCTCGGAGAAATGAGCCGGCTGGCAGAGTGTACGATCAGTGATCTGAAAGTACATCCGCAGAAGTTTATGGATGTATTTTATAACAACTGCCCCTGTACTCTGATCATGAAGGATGCGCGAACCTGGATTCGAACCGCAGACGGAAGCTTTTTCCTGAATCTGACCGGCAACGATGGGATGGCCACCGCAGGTTCGGGTGATGTTTTGTGTGGGGTAGTTGCAGGATTGCTTGGACAGGGAATGAACCCTTCCAAGGCGGCACCATTTGCGGTATGGCTTCACGGGCTTGCCGGCGATCAGGCCGCCTCTGCCAAAGGAGCCCGTTCCATGAAAGCTACAGATATTCTTTCCGGTCTTGAAGCACAGCTGCAGAAAATGGACAGTCAGAATTGAACATACAGGAGAAAATAAATTATGAAAAAAAACAGTCGGGTCTATGCCGCCATCCATCTGGATGCGCTGGAACAAAACCTGGAAAACATGAAAAAAAATCTTACACCAGGAACCAGGATGATTGGTGTGATCAAAGCCAATGCTTACGGTCATGGAGCAGTTCCTGTGGCACATCTTATGGAAGGAAAAGACTACATCTGGGGATATGCGGTAGCCAATGTACCGGAAGCCGAAGAACTCCGCGATGCCGGTTTAAAAAAACCTATACTGATCCTCGGTTATGTCTTTCCGGAAGATTATCAGACACTGGTGAAACTGGATATCCGTCCGGCAGTGTTTGATTATGAAACAGCTGAAAAGATATCTCAGGAGGCTCAGAAAGCAGGTAAAGTACATCCGATCCATCTGGCATTTGATACCGGTATGACACGAATCGGTTTTCGTCATCCCAAAGAAAGCCTTCCTGAGATCCTGCGGATCAGCAAACTTCCGGGAATTACGATCGAAGGTGCGTTTACTCATTTTGCAAGAGCAGACGAACAGGATCTGACCTCTGCCCATCAGCAATTCGCAAACTATCAGGAATTTCTGACTTTGCTGGAAGAAGCCGGTATTCGGATTCCGATCCGTCACTGTAACAACAGTGCAGGAATCCTCTGGCACCGTGAGGGTGATCTCGATGCCGTACGTCCGGGAATTACACTTTATGGTATCGCACCGTCTGACGAAGTCGTTAATCCGGGCGTGGCACTGCAACCGGTAATGGAACTGAAAAGTCATATTTCTTTCGTAAAAGAAGTGGAAGCAGGAGTAGCAGTAAGTTATGGCGGAACCTTTGTCACAACCAGAGATTCTACAAGGATCGCAACCATTCCGGTCGGTTACGCGGACGGTTATCCACGATCCCTCTCCAATAAGGGATACTTACTGATCAACGGAAAGAAAGCACCGATTATCGGCAGAGTCTGTATGGATCAGTTCATGGTTGATGTGTCTGACATTCCGGAAGCAGTTCGCGGAACAGAAGTAACATTACTCGGAACTGACCACGGCAGCACGATCACCGCAGAAGAACTGGGTGATCTGTCCGGTCGTTTTTCCTACGAACTGATCTGCTGTATCACAAAGCGTGTACCGAGAATCTATCTGTAAAATCATCCATGTGTAATGATTCAGTACCTTCACAGTTATAGAAATACCTTACGGATTACTACCTGCCGAATAGCGAACATCCATCGATAAATTTCTTATATACCTGCATACACCGGATAAACAAGGAAATACTATAGATGTCAGAAATTTCTGACAGAACATAGGAATCGGAGTGTGGAGAATGTGAATATAAGAAGAGGAGATATTTATTATGCGGATCTTCGTCCGGTGGTGGGAAGTGAGCAGGGAGGGATCCGTCCGGTACTCATCATCCAGAACGATATCGGGAACAAACACAGCCCGACAGTGATCTGTGCTGCCATTACTTCCAAGATGAATAAAGCCAAACTGCCTACGCACATCGAGATCAACGCATCTGCTTACGACATTGTCAGGGATTCCGTCATTCTTCTCGAACAGCTGCGCACCATTGATAAAAAAAGGCTGAAAGACAAGATCTGTCATCTGGATCCGGAAGCCCTTGCAAAAGTAAACAAAGCACTGAAAATCAGTCTGGAACTTCCTACATAACATGGAGTTGCTTGACGAATAAATAGTAAGGTGATATACTTTTTCGGGCATAACTGTGTGCTTATGCCTTATGATCTTAATAATACGCACAGAAAAAAGGAGTGTATATGGATAGTAGTGATAATCCGGTCGCCGGGTGGATGTTATTTCTGCTGTTTATAGTAATCAACAGTATTTTTTACGGATTCGGTT
>NZ_JALFPR010000149.1:0-12158 GCF_022785585.1 Oliverpabstia sp.
GGGTCAGCTGACCCTCGTGAACCATAGCCGAAGTTAGCGGCTAGCTTAAAGTTGCCCTGCCCACGTCCCCGCCCCTGTGCTACTCTCCCTCTGCGTCCCTCCTGAATACACTCTCCTAACAAACTTTGACATAACCGCCTAAAAATGCTATAGTATAGACCAAATCTATTTCACCCAAAACCAACGAATCCAAAAATCAAAAAGGGGGCAAACCCATGTTTCATAAAGTCATCATCACCCTTCTGAAACCCTTATCCTTCCTCCCGGCTCTTCTGGTTATGTATATGATATTTTCTTTTTCGGCGCAGAACGGTACGGAGTCGGGTGATCTGAGTTTCAAAGTGAGTGTAAAACTGGTGGAAGTCGGATCAGAAGTGCTGGATATGAAACTGACGGACAGCGAGATTCAGATGTATGCGAACAAATACCATCATTATGTAAGAAAACTCGGCCATATGACCGAATACTGTGTCTTGGCGATCACGCTTTGTGTGCCGTTGTATGCGTACGGTGTGCGGGGCATCTGGCTGTATCTGCTGGCGGGATTGATCTGTGCCGGATTTGCGGCAACGGATGAATACCATCAGTCGTTTGTGGCCGGACGTGGGCCGTCGGTGCGGGATGTCTGCATCGATACGTTTGGAGCCATGATCGGCATCACAGGAACACAGATTGTCGGCTGGGCAGCCGTAAAGAGCACGAAAGAACTGGAAAGAGAGCGGAAACGCAAAAGAAAGCAGAAAAGAAGAAGGCAGAAACGCTGATCGGAAAAGAAGAACCGTGTTACTGGGAACGGAGTGAACAGTAAAACAGATGGGCGGAAGTGTCAGAATAAGATTGAATTAGGTGTATCGCTATATTATAATTAAATCAGTGATTTTGATCTGGCGAAGAGCCGGTTCGAAAAAGGAGGAAAGCAATGAGTTACGCAGATGATTTATTTATCCGCATGTGTCAGGATATTATAGATAACGGATTAAGTACGGAGGGAGAAAAAGTGCGTCCGGTGTGGGAAGATACCGGGGAGAGCGCTTACACGATCAAGAGGTTCGGTGTGGTCAACCGCTATGATCTTTCAAAAGAATTTCCGGCACTGACACTTCGGAGAACAGCACTGAAAAGTGCTTTTGATGAGATCCTGTGGATCTGGCAGAAAAAATCGAATAATATTCACGATCTGAACAGCCATATCTGGGATAGCTGGGCAGATGAAGACGGATCCATCGGAAAGGCCTACGGGTATCAGCTGGGAGTGAAGCACCAGTATAAAGAGGGCATGATGGATCAGGTCGACCGTGTACTGTATGATCTGAAAAACAATCCATACAGCAGAAGAATCATGACGAACATCTACGTGCATCAGGATCTGCACGAGATGAATCTGTATCCCTGTGCGTATTCGATGACATTTAACGTGACAAAAGAAAAAGACAGCGACAGACTGACACTGAACGGTGTGTTGAACCAGCGTTCTAATGATGTGCTGGCAGCGAATAACTGGAATGTCTGCCAGTATGCGCTGCTTCTGATGATGATCGCACAGGTATGCGATATGAAAGCGGGCGAACTGCTCCATGTGATTGCGGATGCTCATATATACGACCGCCATATCCCACTGGTAAAAGAGCTGATCAGCAGAGAAACTCATCCGGCACCAAAGGTATGGCTGAATCCGGAAGTCAAGGATTTCTATGCATTTACTGTGGAGGATCTTCATGTGGAAGATTATGTAACAGGACCACAGATTAAAAATATTCCGATTGCTGTGTAAGAAGATGATTTTTAATGCATTTTGGCTCGCAACGGTGAAGGTAGTGAGCAGTTACAAGCAGACAATGAGTCGGGAAAACAGAAAAATAAAAACGTATCAGACAGGAGAATAATAATGAATCTTATTGTAGCAGCAGATAAAAACTGGGGCATCGGAAAAGACAACAAACTTCTGGTGAGCATCCCTTCCGATATGAAATTTTTTCGTCAGGAAACCATGGGAAAAGTAGTAGTTATGGGAAGAAAGACTCTTGAAAGCTTTCCTAACGGTCTGCCGTTAAAAAACAGAACCAACGTGGTACTGACCAGGGATAAAAATTATCAGGTGAAAGATGCAGTGATCGTACACAGCATCGATGAAGTTCTGGAAGAACTGAAGAAATATGATGATGATGAGATCTACGTCATCGGTGGAGGAAAAGTTTATGAAGAACTGCTTCCATACTGTGATGTGGCGCATGTGACCAAGATTGATTTCGCTTTTGAGGCGGATACTCATTTTCCGAATCTGGACGAGGATCCGGAGTGGGAAATCACTGCATCCAGCGATGAACAGACGTATTTTGATCTGGAATATACATTTGTAAAATACGAGAGAAAGTAATAAGAAAAAAAGGCAACTGTGAGGGTACTGAAAAGTTGCGAAAAAAGAAAGCAACAGGAAAGACCGGGAGGACATTGGGTCAACATGGAAAAAAACGATTGGCAGGATCAGAAAAATAATAATGGAAGCGATTTTATGAAAGTTGTCCAGGATGCCATCAACAGCGGGGACTATCAGCAATTAAACGAGCAGGTGCGAAAGACAGTCAGTGCTTCCGTACAGGAAGTGTACAATATGGGTGGAAAACTGCAAAATGGTATTATGGAGGGGATGCGACAGGCAGGAAACGGACTGCAGGAAGGTCTGAAAGAGGGCATGAACAGTGCACAGCGGGAGTGGAGAGAGTCAGCAAATACAGGCTGGAAAAAAACAGAAGTGACATACCGTACGAATTACGGCAAAGATCATACACCGGCATATCAGGCGGGTGCCTGGAAGCGGACACAGCAGGGGAAACAGCTGCCGGCCATCTATGCACCGAATCCGCCGGGAAAAATCACAGGAACGATTCTTGCCATCACAGGATACTCTCTGACCGGTGTATTTGCACTCAGTACTATTGTGACAGGAATCGTGACAGCCATTTATCCCGGTGTACCGTCAATCATTGCAACCGCCACCGTGGGAGGCATTACAGCGGCAAGTCTCGGAATGGGAATCACCGGAACTGTGATCCGTGGCAGAGTGAAGAGATTCCGCCAGTACGTACAGCAGATCGGAGACCGGGCATACTGCAATATCAAAGAACTGGCCGATAAGACCGGAAAGACAGAAACTAAGGTTCGTAAGGATCTGAAACTGATGATTGAGAAAAGAATGTTTCTGCAGGGGCATATGGATCAGAAAGAAACCTGTCTGATCGTTACGGACGCGATGTATCAGCAGTATCTGGAGACGGAAAAACAGGCGAAAATCGTACAGATGCAACAACAGCAACAGAAAGAACAACGCTCCCGGATGCCGGAAGAGTGCAGAAAGATCCTGGAAGAAGGACAGGAATACATTACTTATATTCATAAGTGTAATGACGATCTTCCGGGAGAAGAAATTACCAGAAAACTGAGCCGTCTTGAAACTATCATCACCCGTATCTTTCAGGAAGTGGAAAAACAGCCGGAACTGGCTTCAGATCTGCGCAGATTTATGAATTATTATCTGCCAACCACAAGAAAACTGGTGGATGCTTATCGCGAGATTGAACTGGACAGCTTCAGGACAGAACAAAATGAAAAGACGAAAAAAGAGATTGAAGATACCCTGGATACGATCAATCAGGCATTCGAAAAACTGTTAAACAGTTTCTTTGAGGAACGTGCCATGGATATTTCTTCGGATATTTCCGTGCTGCATTCCATGCTTGCGCAGGAGGGACTGACTCAGGGGGCATTTGAGCAGAAAACGGGATATAAAGACCAAACATGAGAAGGAGAACGATATGAGTACACTGGATGAGATGGAGATGCCAACGCTGACCTTTGATCCGGCTCCGGAACCGGAAGAAAAGGCACCGGTAGTTCCGGTACAGGAAGAAAAAGCAAAACTGGATGACAGCATGTTAAATGATAAAGAACGTCAGATGGTGGAGAGTTTCGCAAAACAGATCGACCTTCATAACACCAACGGCATTCTGCAGTACGGTGCGGGAACCCAGAAAAAAATGGCCGATTTTTCTGAGAAAGCACTGGAAAATGTAAAAACCAAAGATCTTGGATCTGTGGGAGATATGCTGACGAATGTGGTGACTGAACTGAAGAGCTTTGATGCGCAGGAAGAAGAAAAAGGATTTTTCTCTTTTCTGAAGAAGCCGGTGGACAAAATCACCAGTATGAAGACAAAGTATGACAAAGTAGAGACAAATGTGGAAAAAATCTGTACAGCCCTGGAAGATCATCAGACACAGCTGATGAAAGATGTGGCGATGCTGGATCGGATGTATGAGCAGAATCTGCTGTATTTTAAAGAGCTTTCCATGTATATTCTGGCAGGAAAGAAGAAACTGGAAGAAGTAAAAACGACCGAACTGACACAGCTGATGGCAAAAGCACAGGCAAGCGGACAACCGGAAGATGCACAGGCAGTCAAAGATCTGACAGGGCTGTGTGACCGGTTTGAAAAGAAGATTCATGATCTGGAGCTGACACGTATGATCTCGATTCAGACAGCACCCCAGATCCGTCTGGTACAGAACAGTGATACCATGATGGTGGAAAAGATCCAGACTACGGTAGTGAATACGATTCCGCTGTGGAAGAGTCAGATGGTACTGGCTCTTGGCGTGGAACATGCCTCTCAGGCAGCACAGGCGCAGCGTCAGGTTACGGATATGACCAACGATTTGCTCAGAAAGAATGCGGAAGTGCTGAAAGTGGCATCTGTGGAAGCAGCGAAAGAGTCTGAGCGTGGTATCGTAGATCTGGAAACCCTGCAGAATACCAACGCATCTCTGATCTCTACCCTGGACGAAGTGATGCAGATCCAGGCAGACGGCAGAATGAAACGACAGGCAGCAGAAGTGGAACTTCGGAAGATGGAAGATGAACTGAAGAATAAGCTGCTGGAGATTCGATAGTTGTAAAATAAGGGAAATCAGAAGAAAGTAAACAGTGACAAAGATGGAATCATATCAGATGCATAAAAAGGATGATTTGTGCAGAAGAGAAAAGAAAAAGGAAGGTGCAGTGATGTATCGGGAACATACAAAAACAATTAAAATCGGAAATCAGGTGATCGGTGGCGGACATCCGGTGCTGATTCAGTCGATGACGAATACCAAAACAGAAGATGTAGCGGCGACGGTTGCGCAGATTCTGACACTGGAAAAAGCGGGATGTCAGATCATCCGCTGTGCTGTGCCGACGATGGAGGCTGCAAGAGCACTGGGAGAGATCAAAAAGCAAATTCATATTCCTCTGGTAGCAGACATTCATTTTGATTATAAACTGGCAATCGCAGCGATGAAAAACGGTGCGGACAAGATACGTATCAATCCGGGAAATATCGGAAGCCGGGAACGCATCCAGGCTGTGGTTGATGTGGCGAAAGAACGCCGGATTCCGATCCGTGTCGGTGTAAACAGCGGTTCGCTGGAAAAAGAACTGGTGGAAAAGTACCACGGAGTGACGGCAGAAGGTCTGGTGGAGAGTGCTCTGGATAAAGTAAAGATCATCGAGGATATGGGATATGATCAACTGGTGATCAGTATCAAATCCTCGGATGTTTTGATGTGTGCAAAAGCCCATGAATTAATTGCTCAAAAAACGGATTATCCGCTCCATGTGGGAATCACTGAGGCGGGAACTCTGTTTTCCGGAAATATCAAGTCTGCAGTAGGACTTGGTATCATTCTCTACCAGGGCATCGGCGATACAATCCGTGTATCCCTGACCGGAGATCCGTCAGAAGAAGTCAAATCAGCCAAACGGATCCTGAAAACACTGGGACTTCGAAACGGCGGCATCGAAGTCGTATCCTGTCCGACCTGCGGAAGAACGCAGATAGATCTGATAGGTCTTGCCAATAAAGTAGAAGATATGGTACAGGATATTCCACTGGATATCAAAGTGGCTGTTATGGGTTGTGTGGTAAATGGACCGGGAGAAGCAAAAGAAGCAGACATCGGAATTGCCGGAGGTAAAGGTGTGGGACTGCTGATCAAAAAAGGAGAGATTATCAAAAAAGTACCGGAGGATCAGCTCTTAGAGACACTCCGGGATGAGTTACTTCACTGGAATGCGTAAGTGGTGAATAAGACATGATGACAGAAAAAGATTTTTTAGATGTATTTCCCCAGTTGAAGGTGAATCCGGAACTGGAAAGCCTTCTTGGGGAAGTAAAAGTAATGAAAGTATCCATAAACCCGCAGAAGGACTGTCTGCGGGTTTATGTTCTGAGTAGACAGTGGATTCATAAAAAGCATATTTATCATCTGGAAGAGACAATTAAAGAACAGTTTTTTGCCAATGCACCTCTGCGGGTGAAAATCATCGAAAAATTCCAGCTTTCCAGTCAGTATACACCGGAAAATTTTCTGGATGTATATCGTCAGAGCATTCTGCTGGAATTAAAGCAGTACAGCGCACTGGAGTACAATATGTTCTATACAGCAGAGATTACGTTCAGTGATCCGGAGACGATGGAGCTGGTGATGACTGATTCGGTGGTCGCGAGAGACCGGGAACATGAACTGGTGCGGGTGCTGGAAAAAATCTTCTGCGAGCGGTGTGGTTTCAACCTGAAAGTACATCCGGCTTATCGGAAACCAGTGGAAAGTAAAGGAAGAAAGAACAGTGAGTTGAGAATTCTGGAGGAAGCCAGACAGATTCTGCTGCATTCTAAAGTCGGGAATAAAAACAGTGACCGTGAAGCAGGGGAAGACCTGTCCGGTCAGGGCATGGAAGCACCATTTGATGAAGACCGGATGATCGGGGCAGACGGAAAAGAACAGAGACCACAGGGGAAAAATCAACAGAATCAGGACACAGACGGTGGAAAACAGCCGGCAGCTGCACAGGAAAAAGGAAAAGAGGGGAACAAAGGCGGTTTCCGGGATCGAAACGGTGGAAAAAATGGTGGCCGTGGGAATTTTCAGAAAGGTCGTTACGGCGATGGACCACGTCCTTTGAAACGATCCGACAACCCGGATGTGATCTATGGAAGGGATTTTGATGACGATGCCATCACCATTGATTCTATTGCCGGAGAGATGGGAGAGATTACGATCCGCGGACAGGTAACTTCCGTGGAAGCCAGAGAAATCCGAAACGAGAAGACTATCTATATGTTCAACATCACGGACTTTACAGATACGATTACCGTAAAAATGTTTCTGCACAACGAACAGGTGCCGGAAATCAGTGGGGCCATCAAAAAGGGTGCCTTCCTGAAGCTAAAAGGTGTGACCACCATCGATAAGTTCGATCATGAGATCACCATCGGTTCCCTTGCAGGTATCAGGAAAATCAGTGATTTTACCACCAGCCGTATGGATAACAGTCCGGAAAAGCGAGTAGAGCTGCACTGCCATACGAAAATGAGTGATATGGATGGGGTTACGGATGCAGGCGTTCTGGTAAAACGCGCCTACAAATGGGGACATCCGGCCATCGCGATCACAGACCATGGAGTAGTACAGTCCTTCCCGGAAGCCAATCATGCCTATGACGATATTGTCAGCGATTACCGAAAACAGTACCAGAAAGATCACCCGGAAGCGACAAAGGATGAGATGAAACAGGTGTATCCGCCGTTTAAGGTAATTTATGGTGTGGAAGCCTATCTGGTGGATGATGTGAAAGGCATGGTTACCGGAAGCAGGGGACAGAGTCTGGATGATCCTTATGTGGTGTTTGATATCGAAACCACCGGTTTCAGTCCGGTGGCTAACCGGATCATCGAGATTGGTGCGGTTCGAGTGGAAGAGGGTTCCATCGTGGATCGCTTTTCCGTCTTTGTCAATCCGCAGGTGCCGATTCCATTTAAAATCGAACAGCTGACCGGCATCAATGACAGCATGGTTGTGGATGCAGAGACCATAGAAGAAGTTCTGCCAAAATTCCTGGAATTTTCCAAGGGTGCGGTCATGGTGGCACACAATGCCGGATTTGACATGAGTTTTATCATCGAAAACTGCAAACGCCTTGGAATCGAACAGGATTTTACTTATGTGGATACGGTAGGTCTTGCCCGGATGCTTCTGCCGGGACTGAACCGGTTCAAGCTGGATACAGTGGCGAAAGCACTGAATATTTCTCTGTTGAATCATCACCGGGCAGTGGACGATGCGGCCTGTACGGCGGAAATTTTTGTAAAATTCATTAAAATGTGTAAGGAACGAGACATCTTTGATCTGAATGTATTAAATGAGGCCGGAAAACTCTCCGAGCATACCATCAAAAAACTGCCGACCTATCATGCGATTATTCTGGCCACCAGCGAGATTGGCCGGGTTAATCTGTATCGTCTGGTGTCAAAATCACACCTGGAGTTTTACAATCGGCGGCCCAGGATCCCAAAGAGTGTGTATCTGCAGTATAACGAAGGACTGATGATCGGATCTGCCTGTGAGGCGGGAGAACTTTTCCAGGCGATTTTAAGGGATGAACCGGAATCAGAGATCGCCCGTCTGGTGGAATTCTATGATTATCTGGAGATCCAGCCAATCGGCAACAACATGTTTATGGTGCGGGATGAAAACCGGGATAATGTAACCTCCGAGGAAGATCTTCGGGATCTGAACCGACGGATCGTGAAACTGGGAGAACAGTTTAAAAAACCTGTGGTTGCCACCTGTGATGTACATTTTATTGATCCCGAGGATGAAGTCTACCGGAGAATCATCATGACCGGAAAGGGATTCAGCGATGCAGATGATCAGGCACCGCTGTATCTGCGGACCACAGAAGAGATGTTGAAGGAATTTGAATATCTGGGTGCGGAGAAAGCGGAAGAGGTTGTTATCACAAACCCGAATAAAATCGCGGATATGTGTGACCGGGTCTGCCCGATCCGTGACGGTAAATTTCCTCCGGTTATTGAAAACTCGGATCAGATGCTTCGTGATATCTGCTATAATGAGGCTCATGCGATCTATGGACCGGATCTTCCGGAGATCGTATCGGCACGGCTGGAGCGGGAACTGAACTCCATCATCTCCAATGGATATGCCGTAATGTACATCATTGCACAGAAACTGGTTTGGAAGTCCAACGAGGACGGGTATCTGGTAGGTTCCCGTGGATCCGTAGGATCATCCTTTGTTGCCACGATGGCGGGAATCACGGAAGTCAATCCGTTAAGTCCTCACTATCTGTGCGGAGAGTGCTATTATGTGGATTTTGATTCCGACGAAGTGAAAACATATTCCGGCCGTGCCGGTTGTGACATGCCGGATAAGATATGCCCGCGGTGTGGAAAACCATTGAAGAAAATGGGGTTTGATATTCCGTTTGAGACTTTCCTGGGATTCAAGGGAAACAAAGAGCCGGATATCGACCTGAATTTCTCCGGTGAGTATCAGAGTAAGGCACATAAATATACAGAAGTAATCTTTGGTGCGGGACAGACTTTCCGTGCCGGAACGATCGGTACGCTGGCGGATAAGACAGCGTTCGGTTATGTGAAAAATTATTACGAAGAGCGTGGTGTGCACAAGAGAAACTGCGAGATCGACCGGATCGTGCAGGGATGCACAGGTATCCGTCGTACCACCGGACAGCATCCGGGCGGTATCATCGTTCTTCCTTTTGGTGAAGATATCAACTCCTTCACTCCGGTACAGCATCCGGCAAATGATGTGAATACCGATATTATCACCACCCATTTTGATTACCATTCTATCGATGCGAACCTGCTGAAGCTGGATATTCTGGGACACGATGATCCGACCATGATCCGTATGCTGGAAGATATCACCCATTTTGATGCTCAGCAGGTGCCGTTGGATGATCAGAGTGTCATGTCCCTGTTCAAGAGTACGGAGGCACTGGGAATCACACCGGATGATATTGGCGGCTGTCCACTGGGCTGTCTTGGGATTCCGGAGTTTGGTACGGATTTCGTTATCCAGATGCTTCTGGATACCAAACCGGAATCTTTTTCAGATCTGATCCGTATCTCCGGTCTGTCCCATGGTACCGATGTGTGGCTGGGTAATGCACAGACATTAATAGAGGAAGGAAAAGCGACCATTTCCACGGCCATCTGTACCCGTGATGATATCATGATCTACCTGATCAATAAGGGACTGGAGAGTGAGCTTTCGTTTACCATCATGGAGAGCGTCCGTAAAGGTAAGGGACTGAAACCGGAGTGGGAAGAGGAGATGAAAGCCCACGATGTGCCGGACTGGTACATCTGGTCATGTAAGAAGATCAAGTACATGTTTCCGAAGGCTCATGCGGCAGCCTATGTTATGATGGCGTACCGGATCGCGTATTATAAGATCTTCTATCCCCTGGCTTACTATGCGGCTTACTTCAGTATCCGTGCTTCTGCATTTTCCTATGAACTGATGTGTATGGGACGGGAACGGCTGGAGTATTATATGGCAGATTATAAGAAACGAAGTGATACGCTGACGAAAAAAGAACAGGATACCGTAAAAGACATGAAAATCGTACAAGAGATGTATGCGAGAGGGTTCTCGTTTACGGAGGTGGATCTTTATAAGGCACAGGCGCACCGCTTTCAGGTTGTTGACGGTAAGTTGATGCCGGCTCTGGACAGTATCGAAGGACTGGGAGATAAAGCGGCTGATGCGGTGGTGCTTGCGGCGAGAGACGGCCAGTTTTTGTCAAAGGATGATTTCAGACAGCGGACGAAGGTCAGCAAGAGTGTGATTGATTTTATGGATGATCTGCATATCTTCGGGGATATACCGGAGTCGAATCAGATTTCGTTGTTTGATTTTCAATAAAAAATGTTGTACAGGTTGAAGATAACTTTCAGAAATAAAAGGAAGAATAGCAAAAATCGGAAAAATATGTACAAATATTAATAAAATCAATTGACTTACAAAAATATTTTATTATTATAATAATATAAAATAGAAAAGCACTTTTATATGGCACAGAAATATAGCTGTATGGGAGTGCTTTTATCGCATATGCAGAGTGCAAAGTATCATCGTTTTATGAGAAAAATCTGCATATAATAAATATTCCGTAGACAATATACTGCGAGGTGCCGAACAGTTACAAAGAAACAGTAAAAGGTGACAGAAAATGAGCAGACAAAAGAAAAAAGGATTTACTCTTGTAGAACTTGTGGTGGTACTGGTGATCATGACGGTCATCCTTGGTATCGCAATTCCATCGGTTTTGCACTATATGAAAATGGCAGAATTCCGAAAAAATGAGGAGAATGCGAAGACGGTGTATCTGGCTGCAGAGTCGAAGCTGACTTATTATCGCAGTTCCGGACAGTGGGAAGAGTTCAAAAAAGAAGTGATGAGCCAGGGAAAAGAAGCACCGTTTACAGATAGTAAACGGAAGGGAAAAATCTATGGAATCACGCTGGATAAAGAACATGACGGGGCATCGGCGTCAAATAATGCAGTTCTGGGTCTTCTCGACGGATATACCTATGACAAAAGCATGCTGGATGCATCGATTGCCATTGAGATTGATATTGAGTCGGGAGAGGTTTACTCTGCGTTTTATGGAACCCGATGCAAGGGACTGAACTATGCAAGTCAGGATGGCAACGGTTATCTGACTATGGCAGACCGTGAATACAAGAGCCGCAAAGACAGGGTACTCGGATATTATTCCGTGGAAGATACAGTCAATGTTGTGGCATTGAAACCGACGAGGCTGAAGATGAATACGATTTCTCTGCTGAACGGTGAAGTCCTTTCTTTGAACTGGTCAAGTAATGTAGGAAACCGTCTGGATGTGGAATATGATATCCAGTTTTATCAGAAAAATGGAAAAGATAAGGAAGACAGTCTGCTGTTTTCCATGGCGGTAGCACCGGCACAGCTTCGAAGCGCAGGGTGGGATACGGACAGTTCAAAAGCCAGGAATATGGTTCCGGTGGAATTGAAAGATGTGGAGGGAAAAAGTGCGGGTACCTGGTATTTTCCGATTACTTTTCTTGAAGCAGAATTGGAAGAATTATCCATTGATGCTTCTATTATCCAGGCGCGCCAGCATAGTGCCGGTGCAAAAAAAGGGGGCCTTCAAATGAAATCGGGTATAGCCGTGGAGAAGCCAGCACCAAAATCCATGCGGCAGTAGATGCCTATGGATATCCAGTTTATTTAATGATCAGTGAGGGACAGCGT
>NZ_JALFPR010000156.1:0-9969 GCF_022785585.1 Oliverpabstia sp.
CTTCAAAGACAATGGTTTCATTTTCTGATGTCTTCTGCTCTTTTACGGTTACCGGTTTTACTTTTTTCATTATTGCAACCGGGACCGGAGTTTCGTTCTTCAACTGTTCTTCCGGAATCCAGATATCGCCGCTGTTCGCAGGAATCGTCACGTGGATTCTTCCACCCTGTACTTCTGCCCGGTTACCGGAAAGTGCACCGATATATATGGCAGTATTACCTGCAGGCAGATTCATATCTGTGGCATTGTCATCGTTGTTGACGGTGACAATCACACGTACATTGTCCAGATCCCGTGCAAAAGCATATTGCCGGTTGGTAAGCATCAGTTCATAATATTTTCCATAGCTTAATGCCGGTGTGCCCTGACGGATCTTTCCGAGTGCAGCAATCAGCGCTGTACAGGGATTTTCAGTGACGGCATTTTTGTAATTTTCCAGATCCAGTGCCGGACGAAGGCTTACATCTGAGAATTTTTCTTTCTTTCCTTCAATTCCAAATTCCGATCCGTAATAAATACTCGGAATACCAGGCAGAGTATACAACAATATATGGATCGGTGCAAAATGCGCTTTGTTGCTGAGTTTGGTATAGATCCGTTCTACATCATGATTGTCCACAAAATTGTAAAGATCCAGATCACCCATATTCTGCAGATATTTAACGGTATGTGCGATTTCAAAATAATTATGGTCGTTATGCCCGCTGTACAGGGCTTTATGCAGAGCATAGTTTGTTACACTGTGCAGAGTATCGCCGTTAACCCAACGGCTGTAATCACCGTGGATAACCTCTCCCATGAGCCAGAAATCCTCTTTTACTTCATCAGCAGTACGGCGCAGGGCATGCATAAAGTCAAAATCCAGGACATCTGCAGCATCCAGACGAATACCATCAATATCAAATTCAGACACCCAGAAACGTATCACATCACAGATATAATTCTGTACTTCCGGATTGCGCTGATTCAATTTTACCAGAAGATTATATCCTCCCCAGTTTTCGTAGGAAAAACCATCATTATACTCTGTGTTTCCGCAGAAATTTACATTGCAATACCAGTTGACATAGCGGGAATGTTCCCGGTGTTCCTGGATATCTTTAAAAGCAAAGAAATCACGTCCGGTGTGATTGAAGACACCATCGAAAATCACACGGATTCCTTTTTTATGGCAGGCAGCTACAAAGTTCGTAAGATCCTCATTGGTTCCCAGACGAGAATCCAGTTTCTTATAATCTGTAGTCTCATATCCATGTCCAACGCTTTCGAATAACGGACCGATATACAGTGCTGTACATCCAATCTTCTGGATATGATCGATCCATGGCAACAAGGTATTCAACCGATGTGCCGGAGCACCATAGTCATTCTGTGCCGGAGCACCTGTAAGACCCAGGGGATAAATATGATAAAATATAGCTTCATTGTACCAACTCATGTGAATGCACCTCTATTTCTACAATTTATTTAACTGTTCAGTACCTTTGTGATCATAGTATATTTACTTTTATTATAATACCACACCTTCTTACAGAAATCCAGCAATTTATTTACCGTTCGGTATATAAATTATCTAAACAGAAAAAATGGGCAATACAGATTTCTCTGTATTGCCCATTTGTACAGCGTATTTTTTCGTTACCTTATGCCATGATCGGTTTTAAAGCTTCAGCCAGTTTTTCTTTCTCTGCTTCTGCTTCTGCCAGATCTTTACCCAGCGTGGTGTAATAGATCTTGATCTTTGGTTCTGTACCGGATGGACGAACGATAACGGTTTCGTTGTTCTCCAGTTTGTAGATCAGAACGTTGGCTGCCGGAAGACCGGTTTCTTCCGGTTTTTCATAGTCTGTTACGCTGGCAACTTTATTGCCTGCGATTTCGGTCAGAGGATTCTTTCTGAGTCCTTCCATGATACCTGCCATAGTATCCATACCACTCAGTCCCGGGAATTCAAAGCTGTCTACTTTGTTCAGGTAACGACCATATTCTTTGTAAATCTCTTCCAGTCTCGCTTTCAGAGAACTTCCGGTGCTTCTGTAGTAAGCAGCCATCTCACAGATCAACATGGAAGCGATGACTGCGTCTTTGTCACGTACATAAGGACCAGCCAGATAGCCATAACTTTCTTCGAATCCGAAGATGAAACGATCAACTTCACCTGCTGCTTCCAGCTGAGCAATCTGATCACCGATCCATTTGAAACCGGTCAGGACACTTCTCAATTCCACACCGTAATGTTTTGCAACGGCATCTGCCAGCGGTGTGGATACAATAGATTTTACTGCTACCGGATTCTGTGGCATCGTGCCTTTTTCAATACGTCCTGCACAGATATAATCCAGGAGCAGAACACCCACTTCATTTCCGCTGACCAGTTCATAAGAACCATCGGGACATTTCATAGCGATACCTACACGGTCAGCATCCGGGTCTGTTGCAAGCATCAGGTCAGCACCGGATTCTTTTGCAAGATTCAGTCCCAGTTCAAGAGCCGCAAAGATTTCCGGGTTCGGATAACTGCAAGTTGTAAAGTAACCGTTTGGATATTCCTGTTCGGGGACAATGGTGATATCAGTAATTCCGATGTCTTTCAGTACCTGTGTGACAGGAACCAGACCGGAACCGTTTAACGGACTGTATACTAGTTTCAGTCCTGCAGTTTTACACAGACCCGGACGAACCTGTCTGGACTCGATAGCATCATACAGGGCACGTTTGCAGTCATCTCCTACGAAACGGATCAGTCCTTCTTCTACACCTGCTGCAAAAGACATATATTTTGCACCGGTCAGAACATCAGTTTTCTGAATCTCATTGTAAACGATTGCTGCAGCATCATCTGTCATCTGGCATCCGTCCGGACCGTATGCTTTATAACCATTGTACTTTGCAGGGTTATGAGAAGCAGTTACCATGATACCTGCATTACAGTTGTAATATCTGGTTGCGAAAGAAAGGGCCGGAACCGGCATCAGAGCATCATAGATTCTGACTTTGATTCCGTTGGCTGCCAGTACACTTGCAGCAGTCTTTGCAAATACATCACTTTTCAGACGGCTGTCGTAGCTGATGGCTACAGTTTGTGTGCCGCCCTGTGTTTTTACCCAGTTGGCCAGTCCCTGTGTTGCCTGACGGACCACATAAATATTCATACGATTGGTACCTGCTCCCAGGACCCCACGAAGACCAGCAGTTCCGAATTTTAATGCGACCGCGAAACGTTCTTTGATCTCATCATCGTTTCCTTCGATCCTGGACAGTTCCGGGTTCAGATCGGCATCCTCAAGATCTGCTGCCAACCAGCGTTTGTATTCTTCCTGATACATTATTTACCACTCCTATTATCTTTATTTTTGTCACTTAAAAAGTTATATAGATTGTAACATGTTTTCACAAAAACAGCAACTGCTTTGTGAAACTTAAACGAATGTCAACAAATAATTTCGGTGAAAACGACAAATTCTACTATATTATCAGAAAAATTGCATGTCATTTTCCAATGACAAAACACGCCAGATATCATATCATGTTCTCAATTTTCCAGAGTGGCGAAAAATAATTCATAAAAATCGTCTTCGCCTTCCAGTTTTGGCGAATTTTCTCCCCCACCGTTGGTACTGCGACGCATGGAAGCATAAAACTCTTCCCCTGCCTGAATCAGATCCATCGTATAGATTGGATAACCTTCTTCCTGACATTTTTTACAGAAAGCATCGACAGGATTCTTCTCACTGCGGGTTGCAAAGAGTGCTTTTCGAAGTTCCGGGTCTTTCTTGGCTTTCAGCTGCAGTGCATCCAGTAGTTCAATCGTATTCATAAAACATCCTCCTTTATCCCGTGATATGCAAAAGAGGCCTGCCAAATACAATGCAGACCTCCTTGTCTTTTACTGTTTTTAATTATTTCTGAACAATGTTGATGATTTTCTTCGGTACATAGATCTCTTTTACGATTGTACCTGTCAGTTTGTCAGCAACGGCTTCTTTTCCTTTTGCGATTGCATCTTCTTTGGAAATGTCAACCGGGATACTGATGACTGCACGGGTTTTTCCGTTGATCTGTACCGGTACCTCTACTTCGTCATCTTTCATAGCGTCTTCATCATGTTCCGGCCATTTTGCTGCAAATACGGATGTGTCATGACCCAGAACCTGCCACAGTTCTTCGGCAATGTGCGGAGCGAACGGAGAAAGCAGAATTACATAGGTAGACAGTGTTTCTTTGTCAATACCACCGGTCTTCTTAGCCATGTCAATCATCTTGTTGTTATATTCCATGAATTTGGAAACAACGGTATTCAGGCTGAAGCTTTCCAGACGTTCTGTGATATCGTGAATCAGGCAGTGACGCAGTTTTACCATCTCTTTAGTTTCTGAAACATTTGCTTCTGCGCTGTCCTGTACCAGTTTCCAGAAACGATTCAGGAAACGGTATACACCGTCGATTCCTCTGTCATCCCACTCTGCATCCAGTTCCGGCGGTCCTACGAACAGCTCATAGATACGCAGAGAGTCACATCCGTAATCTCTTACCAGATCATCAGGAGAAACAACGTTTCCTTTCGATTTACTCATCTTGATACCGTTCTTACCGGTGATCATACCCTGGTTGAACAGTTTGTGGAATGGTTCATCAAAGTCAATAGCTCCGATATCATACAGGAACTTGGTATAGAAACGGGAATACAGCAGATGCAGTACCGCATGTTCCACACCACCGATGTACATATCTACCGGCAGATATTTGTCAGCTTTTTCTTTGGATACCAGCTCTTTGTCATTTTTGTTATCTACATAACGCAGGAAATACCAGGAAGAACCTGCCCACTGTGGCATAGTGTTGGTCTCACGTTTTGCAGGTCCTCCGCAGGCCGGGCACTTGCAGTTAACCCATTCGTCAATAGCAGCCAGTGGAGATTCACCCGTTCCTGTCGGTTCGTAGGATTCTACATCCGGTAAACGAAGCGGAAGTTCTTCTTCCGGTACCGGAACGTTTCCACATTTCGGGCAGTGAACGATCGGAATCGGCTCGCCCCAGTAACGCTGACGGGAGAATACCCAGTCACGCAGTTTGAAGTTTACGGTTTTACGTCCGATACCCATCTTTTCGATCATCATCGGAGCTTCTTTCTTCAGTACAGAAGATTCCATACCGTTCCAGTCACCGGAGTTGATCATAGTTCCAGAAGCCTCGGTATATGCTTCTGTCATATTTTCGATTTCTTTTCCATCTTTTGCGATTACCTGAATGATCGGAATATTGAACTTGGTTGCAAATTCAAAGTCACGGTCATCATGGGCAGGTACACACATGATTGCTCCGGTACCGTAATCAGCCAATACATAGTCAGACAGCCAGATCGGTACTTTGGCACCATTTAACGGGTTGATTGCATAAGATCCGGTAAATACACCAGTCTTTTCTTTGTCCTGCAGACGATCCACGTTAGACTTCATGGATGCATCGTAGATATATTGCTCCACAGCTTCTCTTGTTTCATCGGTGGCCAGTTCTTTTGCCATGGCATGCTCAGGAGCCAGTACCATGAAGGTTGCACCGTGAAGGGTATCCGGGCGGGTGGTGTATACAGTGATCTTCTCGTCTTTTCCTTCAACCGGGAATTCAACTTCTGCACCATAGGATTTACCGATCCAGTCACTCTGCATCTTTTTAACTTTTTCCGGCCAGTCCAGTTTGTTCAGATCATTCAACAGACGGTCTGCATATTTTGTGATACGCAGCATCCACTGACGCAGATTTTTCTTAGTTACTTCAGAACCACAACGTTCACATTTTCCGTTGACAACTTCTTCATTTGCCAGACCTGTTTTACAGGATGGACACCAGTTGATCGGGAATTCTTTTTCGTAAGCCAGACCTTCTTTAAACATCTTTACAAAGATCCACTGGGTCCATTTGTAGAACTCAGGATCTGTGGTGTTTACTTCGCGATCCCAGTCATACAGAGCTGCGATCTCGTTGATCTGACGTTTGATATTTGCTACGTTGTCTGCGGTTGATTTTGCAGGATGTACACCCATTTTGATCGCATAGTTTTCAGCCGGCAGACCGAAAGCATCCCATCCCATCGGGTGAATGATATAGTAACCGTTCAATAATTTGTAGCGGCTCCATACATCAGAAATTACATATCCTCTCCAGTGTCCGACATGAAGACCATTTCCTGACGGATATGGGAACATGTCCAGACAATAATATTTTGGCTTTTTGCCATCATCCACATTCACCGGGTGTTCTTCCCAGATATCATGCCATTTTTTTTCTACTGCCCTATGATTATAAGGTACTGTCATGGTTTCTTCCTCCTAGGTATTGCTTGAAATATAAAAAGTCCTTTTGTTTCTGTTTTTCAACTAGAGACGAAAGGACTTTATTTCCGTGGTACCACTCTACTTCATGAAGCATAAGCCTCATGCACTTATGGATTCTGTAACGGGAACTCCCGCTTTTTCTTACTTGCATCTTCTATAAATTATGAAAATGTTTCGGAAAAAGGACTCCGGGGCCAGTTCAAAGCTCTCTTCTGCTGACTCGCACCAACCGACAGCTCTCTGAAAGAACGATACCGCTTTTACTCTTCCCCTTCCAGGTCGTATACTTTATAAAACATAAAATATTTTAACTGCAAAGACAGTGTTTGTCAAGGCTTTCCTGTTATTTACACGGGCAGCAAGCCAAAGTGTTACTGTTCACTCCATTCCCGGTAACACACCTCGCGATGCAAAGAATTTATACCAATCGTATAAATTCGCGAAGCATATTTTATCTCGTTAGGGCTGCTCATCAAAACGATGGTTTTTAAAATAGTATTCTTTATCGTGCTCATTGATCTCACGATATACCTTGCATGGACTTCCAAAAGCAATACAGTTTGCCGGAATGTCTTTTGTTACGATAGAACCGGCACCGATCACGGAATTTTCTCCGATAGTTACATCCGGAAGAACGACAACATTGGCTCCCAGCCATACATTATCACCAATGGTGATTGGGAATGAATACATTCCGTCCCCCCGGTGTTCCGGATCAATGGGATGTCCGGTGGTACACAAGGTTACATTCGGTCCGATCAACACATTTTTTCCGATGGTGATCTTCCAGTCATCGATCAGTGTCAGATTCATATTAGAATAGGTGCCGTCTCCGATGGATACATATTTTCCAACAGCTGCTGTAAGCGGTGGAGTGATCCATACATTTTTTCCTACTTTTCCGAAAATATCGTGAAGAAGTGCTTCTCTTCCTTCCATATCTTCCGGTGGCATACTGTTGAATTCTCTTACCAGTGCTTTTGTGTGAGCCTGCAGACTCATATTTTCATCATCATTCTGCCATACATACCCCTGTTTCATTCTCTCCTGCTCAGTCATAGTTTTTCTACCTCCCAGTTATTATTACTACAGGGTTAAGTGTAACATATTTGTGTGGAAAAAGCCATCTGCTCTCAAAGAAAAGTATTGCCACGGTACATAACAGTAACATATAACAGTCAGGTGCTTTTTCATAGCATCAGTTGTCTATCGAATCGGAAAAAAACAGACGTGGGAAAAGATCTTGTCCGAGCTCTTCCGCGGTATAATCCGCATTGCAAGATACGCTGGGAGCATACAGGTACGTATATCCATCCCGTATGACCATAAATGCCAGCCAGAAATTGGTATCCTCGTTGTTTCCGCTGGTAAAGGAAACAATATACACCGGATAGGAAAGACTCTCAGTATAACCATCGTCCTGGTAAACGGAAAGAATGTTATATATGCCACCGTCGGTCAGTTTTTCTGCTGCAAGGGTTGCGTATGCCTCCGGAGTGTCTGGAAGATCTTCCGGGTTGACATAGCAATAGTCAACGATGCAAGACATCCCGTCTTCTAACATATCGTCATATCGGTGAGTCCCGTCTTCATAATTTTCATTTAGTATAGAAATCATACCGGTATAAGGAAGAGCACCTCCCATGAGAACCGGTATGTCCACAGAATTCTCCTGACCGGACGGCGCATCAACAGGGTCTTCATCTGGTTGTGACGGAGAAGGATCTGCCTCATCAGGTGTATGAGATCCATGATCATTATCTGATTGAGTGTTTTCCGTGGTGTCGATATTTTCAGGAACTTCAGGTTCGTCCGTTATTATCGGATCAGTGGTTTTTTCCGGGTCAGACGGATCCTCGTCGTTTTGTTTGGTGTTTCTATCTGCAGTAATGAATGGAATCTTGAAGGGTAATTCGACCGGAAGTTTAAAAGAACAGGATGTCATGGTCAATGCTGCTGTGAGGAGCAGTGAAGCAAAAAGCCATTTTCTTTTCATAAGCGTAGTCTCCTTTCTTCTGATTATAGCAAATAGAATGATATACAGAATTCCTTTTTTACATTGTACCATATATTGTGCGGTTTGTGTGACTTTGCCTTATAAAATGATCCACTGGTCTTTCGATTATTGTTATCGGTAAACAGTGATTTTTCATTGAGGAGAAACGCTGGAGATCCAGTCTTTTGGCGAACAACCGCACTGCTGTTTAAAATATCGGCTGAAATGAGACATGTTTCGAAATCCGCAGGAAAGAGCCACTTGTTGGATCGGCAGCGCTTCATTTGTCAGTAGATTTTTGGCCTTGTCAAGACGGACCTGTAGCAGGTCGTTGTGTGGGGTACTGTGAAAAAACTGCCGGTAATAAGCGTAGAACTGACTTTTTTCCAGGTTTATCTGATTGCAGAGTTGTTCGGTTGTCCAGTGTTTTTCATAATGGCGGAGCATCTCCATGCGAAGTGCCTGAAAATCCCGGTACAACCCTTCTTCTTCTGGGTTATGTCGCTGCCCTTTTTCAAGTCCACGGGCTGCCGTGACCAGAAGCTGGCAGATCAGTGCACTCTGCATTGCTTCCGTATGAGAACCGCGGGTGATGTATTCCTGCTGCAGCTTGCGGATGATTTCTTCTATTTCTTCCGGATTTTGCGGATAAAATATCTGGTTTTGCGGAAGCTGAAAATATTCTGCCGGATTCTCCTGTGCAACAAAATGAAGATAACTGTTCCGGAACTTCTGTACTGCCTGATAGTGCTGCATCTGTCCTGGTGTGTACAGGATGCAGGCATTTTCTCCGGTAATCAGTATACCATTCTCCTGATAAACTTTCATCGGAGTTTTCAGCAATAAAAACAAATAATCGCCGCTCCCCTGTGGACGGTAGATCCGGTCAGTATCTGGGTTGGAGCGGTTGTATTCGCAAAACTGTATGGAAATATCTGAAATCATTACTTCATCACCCTCTCGTATTTTCTACAAAAAGCATACCTGACACCGGAAAAAAAGTCAATTACTTCGGACAAAAACCTCTGGTATTCTTCCAATGTTCTGTTACAATCATAGACAGTACAGACAATACATGTCGAGAGCACATTATATAACCACAGGAGGTTTTTACAATGAAAAAAGCTGAAATTATTGTAGACAAATATTTCCTCACCGGCGCGGTAGACAAAAGGATCTTCGGTTCTTTTATTGAACATCTGGGAAGAGCCGTGTACGAAGGAATCTATCAGGAAGGCAACCCGAACTCCGATGCACAGGGATTTCGGAAAGATACCCTGGATCTGGTCAAAGAACTGCAGGTTCCGATCGTTCGTTATCCGGGCGGTAACTTTGTATCCGGTTTCCGCTGGGAAGACAGCGTAGGACCAAAAGACAAACGGCCATCCAGACCGGAGCTTGCCTGGGGTGTGATCGAAACCAATCAGTTCGGATTAAATGAATTCGCCGACTGGTCAAAAAAAGCAGGAAGTGATATCATGATGGCTGTCAATCTGGGAACCCGCGGACCGGAAGATGCCAAGAATCTTCTGGAATACTGTAACTTCAAAGGCGGCACTTACTACAGTGATCTGCGAAAAGAACATGGTTACAAAGATCCGCACGATATCAAAGTATGGTGCCTGGGAAATGAAATGGATG
>NZ_JALFPR010000005.1:0-10980 GCF_022785585.1 Oliverpabstia sp.
TGCAATTCCTTTCTGCATCTGGTACATCGTTTTCGAAATAACTGTAGCATTCATTTGTCTGTGAATCCGATTGCACAGTTAAAAAAGCCTCAGCGTAGCCCGCTACGCCGCCCTCATTCGGATAAAATCTCCCACAAACTGAGACTCGCAGCTCACGAAAAGCCTTTTTCAGACACGCTCTAGTGTATCGAACAGGAGCAAACAACTGTCTGTTATACGAAAAAATGTTATAATTAATTTTATTATATAAGTATGTACACACAAAAACAAGAAAATTTATAAAATTTAAGAGAAAAGTAATGGTTTTTGTAATGCTTTCTACTTTCTACAGATGAAATACTTTGGTTGCGATAAAGAAGTAAATTATAATGGAGCTTGCATCGACTATGGTAGTGATCAGCGGAGAGGCCATAAGTGCCGGATCCAGGCCGATTTTTTTTGCGCACATCGGGAGGATGCAGCCGAGTAGTTTTGCGGAAATAACGGTTGCGACCAGGGACAGGGCGATGACGACTGCCATACCTGCCCGTTGATAGGTCAGATAGATCCGAAGTCCGTTGGCGACAGCCAGAACGACACCTACGATCAGGGAAACACGGAATTCTTTCCAGATGACACGGAAAAAGTCATGGAAGGTTACCTGGTTCAGGGCGATTCCGCGAATGATCAGTGTGGAACTCTGAGAACCGCAGTTTCCGCCGGTGTCCATCAGCATGGGGATGAAGGATACAAGAAGCGGGATCGCAGCGAAAGCGTCTTCATAACGGGTGATGATGGTTCCGGTGATAATAGAAGAAAACATCAGCACCAGAAGCCATGGGATTCTGCGTTTTGCGTGTTCCCAGGCGGATACTTCAAAGTAAGTTTTTTCACTGGGAGATACGGCCGCCATCTTGGTGATATCTTCGGTGGCCTCTTCGACCATGACATCCATGGCATCATCGAATGTTACGATACCGACAAGCAGACCATCGGTGTCAAGAACCGGAAGTGCCAGCAGGTCGTATTTGCGAAGCTGGTGAGCCACATCCTCTTTGTCTGTCAGTGTAGAGACAGAGATGATCTCCGTCTCCATGATATCTTCAATCAGCACATTATCATCGGTTGTCATCAGATCTTTTGCTGACACGATACCGAGCAGTTTCCGCTGCTGGATCACATAGCAGGTATAGATGGTTTCTTTGTGAATACCGGTTTTCTTGATATGTGCGAGTGCCTGTCCTACTGTCAGATACGGTTTCAGATCTACGTATTCGGTTGTCATGATACTTCCGGCGCTGTCTTCCGGATAATTTAACAGTTTGTTGATGGTTTCCCGTTCCTTCGGGCCGCTGGCATCGAGGATCCGGGTAACCAGATTGGCGGGAAGTTCTTCTAACAGATCCACGGTATCATCCATGTACAGATCGTTCAGGATTTCCTTCAGTTCTTTTTCTGACAAGGCTTCTACCAGGACAGACTGCAGGGAACTCTCCATGTTGGCAAATACGTCTGCTGCCTTTTCTTTGGGAATCAGACGGAAAGCAAGAGCCAGTTCCTTATCATCAAATTCTCCAAGCAGTGAGGCAATGTCTACTGCGTTCATTACGTCCAGAACGTCTTTTACGGATTTGTAGCGGCGTTCCTGGAGCAGTTTTACAAAAATATCTTTGTTCATCATAAACGTACCTCCGATATGTAATTATTGGTATATGATTGTTGCCTTTCGCGTAATAACTGGCATCAGAGTCCATGTCCTCACCACCTTTCATTTTTTGTATTTATGTAAAGAACAAAGAATGTGTCTTGGCACATTCTCGCGCCTGCGGCGGTCACTTGCGACATCTACTTTATACGTCGCAGTGCGTATCCCCGCGGAGCGTTTTTAATTTACAGAAAAGCAATTTTCTGTAAATTAAAAAATTCTTTCAAAGCCTGAGCAATGAAAGAATCTGCAAAATACATCACAAAAAAAATCCTGACCATCGTTCAAGCTTTAGTATCACAGGGCATATATCAATTGCATTAGGTTATGCCTTCACGACATGACCTGCTGACCAGCGCGTTGTGTCTCCACAGCCTTGCGGCAGCAATCTCAGGAAAATCCAAATCCCTGTGGTAACCTCACCTACCGAAATATCTTTATTTGTCGTGACTATCATATAGCAAACAGAAAGTAATGTCAATCGCTTTTTTACAATTGAAAGCACCTGTCAAAGTCGATATAATGATAGCAGCGATGTGCCCGGTACAAAGGGGAAGAAAAGAGTCACTGACAGAACGGGTACAGGGGAAGGAGAAGACAGATGACAGCAGCAGAAAAAATAAAAGAAATGGGAATTGTACCGGTTGTGGTACTGGAAGATGAGAAGGATGCAGGAGCGCTGGCGAAGGCACTCTGCGAAGGAGGGCTTCCTTGTGCGGAGGTGACATTCCGGACAGCGGCAGCGAAGGAATCCATCCGCATCATGCTGGAGGAATATCCGGAGATGTTCGTGGGAGCAGGAACTGTTCTGACAACACGGCAGGTGGATGAAGCAATCGAAGCAGGAGCAAGATTCATTGTGAGTCCGGGTTTTGATCCGGAGATCGTGGATTACTGTATCGAGAAACAGATCCCGGTATTTCCGGGCTGTGTGACGGCATCGGAGCTGGCGCAGGCAGTAAAACGGGGACTGGAAGTTGTCAAATTCTTTCCCGCAGAAACATCCGGGGGACTGGCAGCAATCAAAGCACTGGCGGCTCCGTATGTGGGAATGAAATTTATGCCGACCGGTGGTATCAATCTGAAAAATGTCCGTTCTTACCTGGAAAGCGATGTGATCCTTGCCTGTGGCGGCAGCTGGATGGTGAAAAAAGACCTGATCCAGAGCGGGCAGTTTGATGCGATTCGCCAGATGACAGCGGATGCGGTGGCACTGGTAAAAGAGGTACGGGGCAGTCAGGAGAAATAAGTATGAAGAACACACTATTATTTGGAGAGCCGATGGCTCTGTTACTGGCAGATACACCTGGTGCGTTGGAGTGCGTGGAGCATTTTACAAGAAGAATGTCCGGGGCGGAGGTCAATGTGGCGATTGGGCTTACCCGGCTTGGCTTTCCGGTGGAATATCTTACCCGGCTTGGGGATGATCCGTTTGGACATTATATCGAACAGGCACTAAAAGACAATGGGATCGGAACGAATCTTCTGACGTATGATCCGGTCTATCGAACCGGGATTCAACTGAAAGAATATGTGGAAGACGGACATGATCCGGCGGCACCATATTATCGAAAAGGATCTGCAGCATCACATCTGTCTGCCAAAGAGATCGATGCACTGGATCTTGGGAAAATCGAGCTGGTGCATGTGACAGGCATTCCGCCTGCGCTCTCGAAAGAAGCAAGAGAGGCGACCTATCGTCTGATGGAGCGGGCGAGAGAGGCTCAGATTCCGGTGACCTTTGATCCGAATCTCCGCCCGGCTCTGTGGGAGAACGGGGAGACGATGAGAAACGTGCTGAATGATCTGGCAAATTACGCAGATGTGGTACTGCCGGGAATCGGGGAATGTGAGATCCTTGCGGGCACGACAGATAAAGAAAAAGCGGCTGATTTTTATCATCAGAAGGGCGCGGCTCTCGTCGTGATCAAAGATGGAAAGAACGGCGCTTATGTATCCGAAAAGAAAGAAAACGGGGAAGTAGTCCGAGATATGATCCCGGGGTATCCGGTGAAAAAAGTGGTGGATACCGTGGGCGCGGGAGATGGATTTGCCGTTGGTGTACTGAGCGGACTGCTGAAAGGTCTTCCGGTGACCGAATGTGCGAAACGGGGCAATGCGATCGGCTCGATCCAGGTGCAGCACCGCGGCGACAATGAAGGGCTGCCGACAGAAGAAATCCTGCAATCCTATATGGCGGGAAATATACAGAAATAAAGAAAACGGGAAACGAAAAAATGAATACATTTTGGATTTTGATGGAACAGATTGAGCTGTTTATCGTTTATCTTGTCATCGGTGTGATACTTGTGCGGACCGGTGTGCTGAGTGATAAGGGACTCGACTGGATCGCCCGAGTAGTTATGAAACTTTCGCTGCCGACGATGATCTTTGTAAATGTGGTCAGTCAGGTAGACCGGGTGGTACTGGTAAAATCGCTGTCCATCATCGGACTGGCGGTGACGGCCTCGACTCTCTTATATGGACTTGGCGTTGTGTTGACAAAATTGTTTCATGTAGAAGGCGACCGGGCACAGATCTACCGGGCGATGACGATGTTTGGCAATGTGGGATTTATGGGAATCCCGATCATCACCAGCATTTTCCAGGAACGGGGCATGCTGTATGTATCCGTATTTACCATCGTGGATCAGCTGGCGATGTGGACAGTAGGGGTGAAATTGACTTCCCCGAGTGGAAAAGGGAAGTTTGATCCGAAAAAGCTGATCAACCCGGCAACGGTTGCTATCGCTCTGGCAATTCTTTTCGTACTGACCGGACTAAAGCTTCCGGGTGTCTTGCAGACTGGATTCCAGAATATTGGGGCAACGGCGACACCTCTCGCGATGATCTATCTTGGCGGTGTGTTTGCCTGTATGGATATATGCAAATATGTAAAACAGATGGAATTATACGGAATTGTTATCTGCAAAATGTTGATCTTTCCGGTACTGTTTTATCTTGTCCTGAGCTTCGTCCCGGTATCGGAAGAGATCCGTATGACCATGTCTCTGATCACCGCGATGCCGACTATGTCCTCTGTGGTTATGCTCGCCAATTCCTCCGGTTCCGATGGAGCATATTCGCTGGGCGGCGTGATGATAACCACACTATGCGGAATCGTGACGCTGCCGGTTGTGTGCAGAGTGCTTTTGTGGATTGCGGTGGCGTAATAACGTTATGAACAGTAACGTAATAATAATGCAGTGGTACAAAACAAGTATTTGCCATATCTGACAAAATAGAATACAATAATTCTATATAAGCCTGTCAGAATAACGAAATCAATGGCAGCAGAATGGGAGAAGAGAATTATGGGAGATGGAAGAGAAATGAAAGAGATTCATCAGGAGTTCCTGACCGGCGAGCGTGCGCTGTTTCAGGGAAAGAATCTGAAAATTTATGATACGATTTTTGATGACGGAGAGTCGCCGTTAAAAGAGAGCAGAAATATTGAATTATACGGAAGTATGTTCAAGTGGAAATATCCGCTGTGGTATGCGAAAGACATCAAGGCAGAGAACTGTACCTGGTTTGATATGGCACGCGCAGGTGTGTGGTATACCGACCGGATCGAAGTGAACAATGCAGTGATCGAAGCACCGAAGAATTTCCGTCGGTGTAACGGACTGAAACTGACCAATGTGACCTTCCCGAATGCGGCAGAGACCTTGTGGAGCTGTCAGAACGTGGAACTGGATCATGTGGATGCAAAAGGCGATTATTTCGGCATGAACTGCCAGGATCTGGTGTTGAAAAACTTCCGTCTGGTGGGAAATTATTCCTTCGACGGTGTAAAAAATATGGAAGTGCACAATGCAACAATGCTGTCTAAAGATGCATTCTGGAACAGTGATAATGTAACCGTGTATGATTCCTTTATCTCCGGAGAATACCTGGGATGGAATGCAAAAAACCTGACACTGATAAACTGTACCATCGAGAGTCTGCAGGGTATGTGCTATATTGATAATCTGGTGATGAAAAACTGTAAGCTGATCAATACGACTTTGGCATTTGAATATTCTTCTGTGGATGCCAAGATCCACGGAACCATCGACAGTGTGCTGAACCCGTCGAGTGGTGTGATCCGTGCGGATGAGATCAAAGAACTGACGGTAGAAAAAGATAAGGTAGACCCGTCAAAGACGAAGATCTTTGTACAGGGAAAAGAAGTCGAGGCATAGTACAGACTGCGATACCTGGTTCGAAAAATCAACGTTTGAATAAAGGACAGAGAGGAAGATACAGCATGAGCAACTATGATTTTGATCAGATCACAGACCGGAGAAATACCGGATCTCTGAAATGGGATGTGGCAGAAAATGAATTACCGATGTGGGTGGCGGATATGGATTTTCAGACGGCTCCGGCTGTGCGGGAAGCGATTGAAAAGCGGGCTGCACACGGCGTGTTCGGCTATACGGATGTGGAAGAAGACTGGTATCAGGCATATATGAACTGGTGGGAGAGACGCCATCAGTTTTCCATCAAAAAAGAATGGCTGACCTTCTGTACCGGCGTGGTACCGGCGATCTCGAGTACGGTCCGCAAGCTGACCACACCGGGAGAAAACGTGCTGATTCAGACACCGGTGTATAATATTTTCTTTAATTCCATCGTCAATAACGGAAGAAATGTGGTGGAATGCCCGCTGGCCTATGACGGGGAAAACTATGAGATGGACTTTGAGGCGCTGGAGGAGAAATTATCAGATCCGCAGACTTCGTTGATGATCTTGTGTAACCCGCACAATCCGGTGGGAAGAATCTGGGAGCGGGAGACACTGGCACGGGTGGGAGAACTGTGTGAGAAATATCACGTAACGGTTCTTTCAGATGAGATCCATTGCGATATCACCCGGCCGGGCACCGGATACATTCCGTTTGCGGCGGCTTCCGAGACTTGTAAAAATATCAGTGTGACCTGTATTGCACCGACGAAAGCATTTAACATTGCAGGCATCCAGACGGCAGCCGTGATGATCCCGAACGAGGCACTGCATCATAAAGTGTGGCGTGCGTTGAATACGGATGAGGTGGCAGAACCGAATGTATTTGCCATTGGTGCGGCAATCGCGGCATTTACAAAAGGAGAAGACTGGCTGGAAGAACTCCGTGAGTATCTCTTTGAGAACCGGACATACATGACGGATTATATCCGAAAAGAGATCCCACAGCTGAAAGTGACAGAGGCAGATGCGACCTACCTTCTTTGGGTGGATTGCAATGCACTTGGCTGCAGTGCGAAAGAACTTGCCGATGCGATTCGAAAAACGACAGGTCTTTATGTATCGGAAGGCGCACAGTACGGAAAAACCGGCGAGCAGTTTTTACGCATCAATCTGGCATGCCAGAAAAGCCGGATAGCAGATGGCTGTGAGCGGCTGAAACGGGGCGTGGAAGCGTACCTGAGTCAGAAATAACAGCGGGAGAAAACAAAGAACAATAGTAACTGTAAAGGTATTGGACAGTTACGAAAAACACAGAAGATAGCTGTGAGAAATGAGAAACATATGGAGAAAAAACGAATACCGGTGCGTCCGCATCATGGGATGTGTCTGGCGTATTTTATAGGAAAAGGATACAGCGAAGGATTCTCCGCGCATATGGAGAAAATGTTACACATTCTGGAACAGGATGTCCCGATCCGTCTGGTGGTTTCGCTGGATGAAATCTGCAGCGCATGCCCGAATCATCAGTTCCTTACCGATGAGGAAAATTCCGGAGAAACAAAGGAAATCTGTGAAGCGCAGGAAAAAGTGTTTCGGTATGATCATGGCGTGCTGGAGGCCTGCGGGCTGACAGAAGGAGAAGAACTGAACTTTCTGGAATTTGCGCAGAAAGTCCAGAAAAAGGTAATCGATACAGGATTGCGGGAGAAGATCTGCGGGGACTGTGAGTGGAATGAAATCTGCAGTGAGAAAAGCAGTCGATGGGAAAATAAAAATATTTTACGTTGATTTTTCTAAAAGATATCTGAAATTTCATATTGATTTCATAAAATGATGGAACACCTGTAAAAGGGTGATTCATCATTTTTTAAAATCTGCTTCAGTGAACCTGATGTGCGATCACGGATGCTGATGTGCAGACGTGCAGCGGAAATGCTGGGCTGTAGATTTAAACTTACCGCGAATGGAAGTAAAATATGTTAGCTTCATGAGGAAAATCCCCTCGTTTTTTGAAGGATAAATTGACAAAAAGTTATGGAAAATCTATACTAAAGTCAGAGAATTACAAATATTTGTGACAGAAAGGGGGAGAAAAAATGAAGGTGAAAATCGCCCAGATTCAGGCTCATGTTTATGAAGAAAAAAGCAAAAATCTGGAAGAACTGGAGCGGAATCTGAAACGTATAAAGGACGAAAACATTGATCTGGTAACCCTGGGCGAAATGTTCAACTGCCCGTACCAGACACCTTGTTTTCCGGTCTATGCGGAAATGGAACAGGGAGAAACCTGGCAACGGTTAAGTGCTCTTGCAAAAAAATACCAGATTTATCTGTCAGCCGGAAGTGTACCGGAAAAAGATAAGGAAGGACATGTGTACAATACCGCTTATGTCTTCGACCGGCAGGGCAACCAGATTGCAAAACACCGCAAAGTGCATCTGTTTGATATCGCCGTGAAGGACGGACAGTGCTATCAGGAGTCCGCGACACTGACCGCCGGAGACCAGATTACCGTTTTTGATACGGAGTTTGGGAAAATGGGAATCTGTATCTGCTTTGACTGCAGATTTCCGGAGATCGTACGGCTGATGACATTGCGGGGCGCCAGAATGATCCTGGTACCGGCAGCCTTTAACATGACAACCGGACCGGCACACTGGGAGTTAATGTTCAGGGGAAGAGCGGTGGACAATCAGTGCTATATGATCGGAACTTCCGATGCAAGAGACGAGCAGGCAGGATATATCTCCTGGGGCCATTCTCTTGTCGTGTCACCCTGGGGGGATGTGGTGACACAGATGGATGAGAAACCGGGCATTCAGATCACGGAAATAGATCTGGACCGCGTGGATGCGATCCGCGAACAGCTGCCATTATTATCCGCACGGAGAACGGATCTGTATGAACTGAAAGGAAAATAATGTGTAGTAAAATGAGTTTTTAACATGAATTTTACAGAGCGTCAATATAGAATTAAAGAAAATTTGATATAGTACTTTTGTAAATGTGACAATTGGATAAAAGGTAGAAGAAAGTAAAGGGATAAGCAATGAACGAGACAATTTATATGAACCGGGAACTGTCCTGGCTGAAATTTAATGAACGTGTACTGGAAGAAGCGGAGAACCCGAAGGTGCCGCTGTGTGAGCGCCTGACATTTGCATCGATCTATCAGAGCAATCTGGATGAATTCTTTATGGTGCGTGTAGGCTCGCTGATCGATCAGATGCTGGTGGCAAAAGATTCCAGAGATAATAAAACACATATGACGCCGAAAGAACAGATTCAGGCGATTCTTCCACAGGTGGAGATCCTGAACAGGAGAAAAGATGAAGTGTATGGAAAACTCATGGAAAAGATTGAGGAATACGGCGTTCGTCTGGTGGATTTCAGTAGGATCACGGAAGAAGAAAATAAATTTCTGGAAGCATATTTTGATATGGAGATTTCCGGCTTGATTTCACCGACCATTGTGGGGAAACGACAGCCATTCCCATTCCTGAAAAATAAAGAAATCTATGCGGTGGTTGTCCTGACCACCAAGAGTGGAAAAGAACGTCTGGGGATTATACCGTGTGGAAGCGGTGTATTTGAACGGCTGATCCACCTGCCGGGAGGCAATACGTATATGCTGTCGGAAGAACTGATCCTCCACTACATTCCAAAAGTATTCAAGGGGTATCAGGTAAAAGAGAAATCCCTGCTTCGTGTAACCAGAAATGCAGATATTGATGCCGATGCGCTGTACGATGAAGATCTGGATTACCGGGAATTTATGGCAGATCTGATCAAAAAAAGAAAGAAACTTGCACCGGTGCGGATCGAACTTTCCAGAAAACTCAGCGAGGGCAGTGTGAAACTGATCTGTGAACATCTGGCAATAAAATCACAGTATGTATTCCACAGTCAGGCACCGCTGGATCTGTCTTTCGTTTTCCAGATCGAGGATGCTCTTCGTAAGATTCCGGAATTATTTTATGAAAGAAGAACACCAAGAAAATCCCCGGCCTTTACCGGTGACCGTCCGATTCTGGATCAGATTAAAGAGAAGGACAAACTGCTTTCCTATCCGTATGAAAGTATCAATCCGTTTCTGAATATGCTCCACGAAGCAGCCAACGATAAAGATGTGGTTTCTATCAAGATGACGCTGTATCGTGTGGCCAAACAGAGTAAAGTAGTAGAAGCACTGATCGAAGCAGCAGAAAATGGAAAAGAAGTGCTGGTACTGGTGGAACTGAAAGCACGTTTTGATGAAGAAAACAATATTGGATGGTCCCGTTTGCTGGAGGATGCAGGGTGTCGTGTCATCTACGGACTGGATGGCTATAAAGTTCATTCAAAACTCTGTCTGATCACGAAAAAAACAGATGAACAGATTGAATATTATACACAGATCGGTACCGGAAACTATAACGAAAAAACTTCACGGCTTTATACGGATCTGTCGCTGATGACTTATAATGTAGATATCGGACTGGAAGCAGCCAATGTATTCCAGGCTCTTGCCATGGGAGAGACGATCAAACATGTGGATCATCTGCTGGTGGCTCCGAAATGCCTGCAGAATAAGATTCTGGATATGATTGATGAAGAGATTGCACATGCCAGAGCAGGGGAACCGGCTTACATTGGACTGAAGATGAATTCCCTTACGGATAAGAAAATCATGGAGAAACTGGTGGAGGCCTCCTGTGCCGGTGTACGAATCGATATGGTGATCCGTGGAATCTGCTGTCTGATTCCACAGGTTCCAGGCAAGACGGAAAATATTCATGTACGAAGTATCGTCGGACGTTTTCTGGAACATTCCAGAATCTATATTTTCGGAAGTGAAGGAAGAGAAAAAATCTATATTGCGTCCGCAGACTTTATGACCAGAAACACTCTGCGCCGTGTGGAAGTAGCTGCTCCGGTTTATGACGAAGAAATCAAAGCGCGCCTTCTGGAAATGTTCCGGATCATGCTGAAAGACAATCAGCAGGCCCGTCAGGAAAACGGTGAGGGAATTTACCGGATCCTGCCAACGGATGAAGAACCGCTGAATGCCCAGGAATATTTCTATGAACAGGCATATGAGATTGCAGAGAACCTTTGAAGAGTGCCCCTTCAGTATGTACCG
>NZ_JALFPR010000100.1:0-2342 GCF_022785585.1 Oliverpabstia sp.
GGCACTGTGGATCGCCAGCAGAAAACGGATGCCGGATCACGGCAAGATCCGCCAGGTAGATATGGGACGGGGGCTGTTCGGTTTCGTTGTTCTGGTTCTTCTGGCATTTGTATCCACTTATGCCTATCCCATCCTTCCCGCTAGCCCGGCTCCGCTGAAAGGAGCCAAATTGTTCTTCCATATCGTGGATGATCTGGGCAAATCCTTTTTGTTCATGAATGTGATCGGAGCAGTTTTGTGTGTGGTGCGTAAGATGGGGACACGGTAGTCGCCAGGGTACCATGCAGACACAGACTTTGGCTCGTTGCTCGCGTAACTTAAAAAGCAGAGGAAATCGTTCTTCATGAACAGATTTCCTCTGCTTTTTTTTCACATATTCAGGCAAAACAATTCGTTTTTATCTTGGCCAGCGATCTTCTTTACCAGGAAGTTCCGGGAAGCTGTTATGTGGTTCTGCCTGATACCAGTATGCCACACTTGCCACATCATCCTGTCTCTCGAATAATCCTCTGTGGCCCGCACCGATCTGCTGGATCGTCACTTTCAGATCCTCGTCAAAACAGATCGGATCCTGGATATGCCAGCGGTAAAAACCTCTCATCGGCATAACATCGTCATTGTGATAGAAATTGTGAATCAACTCATCGTGAGAAGAATAATATGGATATCCCAGATAAGGTGTGCAATAATTCTGTTCCACGGTCTTACCGTCTACCTGCTTAGCAAAACTCCAGGAACCACCGAAATAATCTTCTGTTCCTGTTCCGCAGATAGTAGGATATTCTTCATCTCCGTCGATATAGAACTTAACCTCACCTTCACCCCACCAGTAACGCTCCAGTGTTGTCAGTGCCATATAAGTACCTACATAGTGACCTTTTCCTTTGACATTATCAAGGATTACATAATCTTTCTGCAACTGAGTGATCTTTTCTCTTCTCCACTGTGCATGGAAGTAAGCGATATCCTCCGGCAGTCCCTCATCATACAGGCAATAATCCACCTGGTAGAAGAATGCCGGAATTGGATTGACATGCTGGTTTTCCAGAGTGATTCTTGCTTTTTTTCTGAAAGGCATCTGGAAATAACAGTTCAATCCTCTGCTTGGCACTACTGCGATCGGCATAGAATTTACATTGCATTCTCTACCAAAACCACAGCAGAAAAAGTCTCCCAGCGGACTTTCTACAGACGGTTCCTCTTCATCATCCCAGTACATACGAAGAACCAGATCTCTCAGTACAAAGCAATCTGCGTCTGTGGTTTTTGCATCCACTGTAATCCAGATATGGTTGATTGCACCAGGTCCCTCGATCTCTGCCAGTGTCACTGTCTGACCACTTGCAATATCTCTAAGACACGGGCTTCCCTTTCTGGATGGTCCAAGATCACTGGCTGCCATACCGCCTTTTCCTTTTTCTCCTCTTGGATTTTCCGCATTGATCGCGCGGCTTTTTCTATGTTTCGCTAATGCTAAATTACTTAAAGTCCCACCAAATTCGTTATACATTGTTACATCCTCCTTCTGGTTTGCAAATAATATCAGGTTTAGTACTACTGTTCACTTCATTCACAAGAACTCGTTTCACAGGTTAATGCTCCTATGAACAATTACCAATTATGCTTTTACTCCTCCTGCCATTATACCATCCATAATCTGTTTTTCAAAGACTGCTACGAAAATAATAATCGGTAACAGGATGATCCAACCCATGGCACTTACCAGATCCCACGGAACACCATACATGTTATCTCTAAGTGGCAGCTGTACAATTGCAACAGACAGCACCTGGATATCATTGGAGTAATACAACGGAGTAAAGAAGTTATTCAGACAGGTGATAAAGTTAATGATACAAACTGTAGCAATTGCAGGTTTCATCAGCGGTAAGATCACTTTGAATAATCTCTGAATAAAATTCGCTCCGTCAATGGCTGCTGCTTCTTCCAGGGAAACCGGGATCTCCGATGCAAAGTTCTTTAAGACCAATACAGTAAATGGAACGACTGCGCTGATATAAAGAATGATCAGACCCGGATAAGTGTCATACAGTCCTACTGCTCTCATGAATTCATACAACGGTCTTGCTGTTACAACTTCCGGAATCAACATTGTTGCAACAATGAATGCGAAGGCAATGCTGATCCCCTTTGTTCTGAATCTTGAAAATCCATATGCCGCCATGGCACAAAGAACAGTACTTACCACAATTGTGATACCTACGATCAGAACTGTGTTTCCGATTTTATCAAAAAGCCCTACGTTCTCTATCAGGAATTTGTAGCTTTCCAGTGTCGGGTGATCCGGAATATAGTCGATTGGCATCTTGAACAATTCACCC
>NZ_JALFPR010000105.1:0-28802 GCF_022785585.1 Oliverpabstia sp.
TAGCGGCCACACCATACAGTCCGAAATGAGACTGCAGCGGTACACAGATTGCAAAAAACACAATCATAATTAACAGAAAAAATGCGGCTCCGTGCCACGGTTTTAAAGTTTTCTCTCGCATAGTTTATTCTCCCTTTTTCAGCTGGAGCAGCTGTTCTGCAAGGGTTTTGGCGGACTTTTTCCGGGTGATCTCCATGATGCCGAGAGCGGTTACATCCACAACTACAGTCTGCATCGGGTCTGATCTGACCAGTGAACCCATGTATTGGAGCAATTCAGACTGATCATTGGTATTTTTCATATTAATAAAGTCAACCAGAATCATACCAGACAGATTACGAAGCCGGAGCTGCCTTGCAATTTCCAGGGCCGCTTCCCGGTTGATCTGTTTATAATTTTCTTCTGCATCTTTTTTACTGCTGTGTTTACCGGTGTTGACATCGATGGCAACAAAGGCTTCTGTCTGCTGAATTATCAGAAATCCACCGGATTTTAACCAGATTTTCTCCTGAAGTGCCTGATCAAGCTCCCGTTCAAGATTATATAGTCTTGCAAGCGGCAGCAGGGAATCTTCGTAATATTCAATTGCACACATCGATGCAACCGGAATATCCTGACGGGAAACACATAGTTCTTCATACAGCGTCTTCTGGTCCGTGATGATTTTTTCTGTTTCTTTCCAGTGCACATCTTTCAGAATGGATGCAGTGATCGATTCTCCTTTGGAAAGCTTCGTATAGCACGGTGTGTGCAGTGCTTTCTGATACAGCTGTGTAAACTGCGTTTCCAGTGACCGCAGTTCTTCCTTCAACTCTTCCGCGGAAGCCAGCGCACCATTGGTTCGAAGAATGATGCCGTAAGAGCAGTCTTCCGGCATCAGCTCTTCGAGAAACTCTTTTAACTTTTCCCGCTTTCCGGATGGAATCTTCGCGGAAATACCGAGTGTGCGGTTTCCGGTCGTGAGCACCAGATATTTTCCGGTAAAATTCAGGTTTGAAGAGACGCAGGGGGCTTTGGTTTTTATCGCTTCTCGGGTAACCTGCACCAGAAGTTCGTCGCCGGCTCGTAATTCTGATGCTTTCTTCGGCATTGTGTAGAGAAAATTAGATTCCTTCGTATAAGGGAAATAACAGCTGGTGCGGTTTTCAATTTCCACAAAAGCTCCTTTGATATCCGGGAGAATTTTCTGGACTTTTCCCACATGGATACTTCCGAGCAGACGTTCTCCCCTGGGGTCTTCCAGACAGATTCGGCTGATTTTTCCGTTTGACTGCCAGGCAGCTACCCGGCAGTCTGTTCCGTGATAACAGAGAGTGGTAATGATAACACGTTCCATTTTATACAATCACATCTCCCAACGCTTCCAGGGATACCAGCTGTGGGATCTCCTCTTCACCGCGGTCGGCATAGACTTCTTCCCGGTGGATCATCAGTGCAAATGGTTCCAGTTCGATTCCGAGAAATTTTGCGAATGCTTCCATCACTAATTCCGGTTTCAGGTTGTGAACACTTCCCTGGGAAAGCTGCATCCAGACTTTGTCACCGCGCAGTTCCAGTTTGTAGATCCACGGTTTGATATCGGTGATTTTCTCGCTTCGTTTTGTCTTTCTGAGGATCTCGATGCTATCCTGTGCAAAAAATGCTTCCAGCTGTCCGTTTTTCCACTCGACAGAGGGTTCTTTTCCCTCGCGGAATGCTACGGTATAATCAGCTGCTGCCACCAATGACATGCAGGCACTTGCTTTTCCGTCCGGGATCTGGCGGACACTGATCACTTTCATTCCCTCTGCCATTGTTGCATTTAACCGGTTCTCCATCTCTTTGGAAGACAGGGAATCGTCCGTCAGTTCCATATCAAAGTATTCCCCGGCACTGGTGACACCAACGCCGAGAGGGGCCGCAAACGACATGATCATATGTGGAGAAAATCCGCCTGAGAAAGCGATCGGAATATTGGCTCTTCGGATGGCTTTCTGAAAATAACGCATGATATCCAGATGTCCGATGAATTTCATGGCACCTTCTTTGGAAAATTTAACTCTTACTTTCAACACATACACCTCCCTGATATTTTGCTGCACCACAGCCGGAACACTGCATACGGCAGTTCGGCGTTACGGTTTCTTCATGGGCACGTTTCCATTCACGTAACAGGAATTTCTTAGTGACACCGATATGAATGAAATCCCATGGGAAGATCTCATCATCACTTCGTTCTCTGATGGTATAAAAATCAGTATCGATACCACACTCGGCAAATGCCTCTTTCCAGTATTCCGGATGGTAATACTCTGACCAGGCATCAAAGAGCGCACCGTGTTCGTAAGCTTTCAGTATCGCATCCCCGACCTTACGGTCACCACGAGCCAGGATACCCTCCAGAACAGTAACATCGGCTTCGTGCCAGTTGTAGCGGATACTTTTCTGATTCAGCTGTGCATGGATCTCTTCACGGACGATTCTTGCACGATCAAGGAATTCTTCTTCCCGGCACATTGGAGCCCACTGGAATGGGGTAAATGGCTTTGGAACAAAGAAAGAAGTACTTGCTGTGATCTGACATTTTCCGTTTCGCTGATCTTTTGGGATCTCGTAGTAACGTTCCGCGATTTCTTCACAAAGATGAGCGATACCTTTCATATCATCCTCGGTTTCGGTAGGAAGTCCGAGCATAAAATACAGTTTCACTTTATTCCAGCCGCCCTCAAAAGCTTTTCCGGCACCTTCCAGAATCACTTCCCGGGTCAGACCTTTGTTGATCACATCACGCAGTCTCTGGGAACCGGCTTCCGGTGCAAATGTCAGGCTGCTCTTTTTGATATCCTGTACTTTCTTCATAACATCCAGGGAGAACGCATCAATTCGAAGAGATGGAAGGGAAATATTTACGCCTCGTCTGTCACATTCTTCCATCAGGAAATTCACCAGTTCCGGGAGCTGTGAATAGTCACTGGAACTTAAAGAACTCAGAGAAATCTCTTCGTGTCCGGTGGCATCCAGCATCTCAACGGCTTTCTGCTTTAAGAAATCCACATCACGCTCTCTGGTCGGACGGTAGAGCATACCTGCCTGACAGAAACGGCATCCGCGGATACAGCCACGCTGGATCTCCAGAACCACACGATCCTGTGTGGCCTTGATAAATGGAACAACCGGAGCTTTTGGATAATACGTGTCTGTAATATCCATAACAATCTGTTTTTCGACAGATGCAGGAACGGATGCATCAGTTGGGGTGAAAGAAGCGATGGTTCCGTCTTCTTTATAACAGACCTCATACAATGCCGGTACATACAGTCCCGGAATCTGTGCCGCTTTCTTTAAAAATTCCATACGGCTGCTGCCTTTCGCCCGTTCTTCTTTATACAGATCCATCAGCTGGAAATATACCGTCTCACCTTCTCCGATATAGAAAATATCAAAGAACTGCGCCAGCGGCTCCGGATTGTAGGTACAAGGACCGCCACCGATCACGATCGGATCATCCCAGGTCCTCTTTTCGGCCAGCAGGGGAATTCCGGACAGATCCAGGATCTGTAAAATATTGGTATAACACATCTCATACTGGATCGTGATACCAAGGAAATCAAAATCCTTCACCGGATCCTGAGATTCCAGTGCGAACAACGGGATTTTTTTGTCGCGCATCACTTTGTCCATATCCGGCCACGGGGAATACACTCTTTCACACCAGATATCGTCACGCTGGTTAAACATATCATATAAGATCTGTATTCCGAGATGGGACATTCCTATTTCGTAGACATCCGGGAAACACATGGCAAACCGGACCGCAACTTCCGATTTGTCTTTCATCACTGCATTGACCTCATTGCCGATATATCGGGCCGGCTTCTCGATGGTCAGCAGGATTTCATCGTCTAAAGCTAATTTTCTCATATTTATTTGCTTTTCCTCTTTTCAATATAAATAGAATTTTCTGTATGCCATCACCGAAGGTGATTTTAAACGCATTTTGCCTCGTAACTATGAAGGTACGGAATAGTTACGTTTTTGTAACATAAGAACGACACGGCATAAAAACCGCATCATAAATAAAGATATACTATCCGGGAGGAGTTTGCAAGAGAAATGTTTGAATATTTTATGATTACGACCCCAAAGTACTGCTCACTCTGTTCTCAGTAACTAAAAAAGGTCCACCGGACCTTTTTATCGTATGCTTGGCAACGCAAAAAGCAGAACATCGTGTTCGGACATTCTGCTTCCGGCATATCTTCATATTGCATGGTATATTTATATTTGGCTGCTCCGGCAACAGACTTCCCATGGTTCTGTATCGAAAATATACCTTTGCTGTTTCATATATTCTTTTTTTATATAAACTTTAATATGATCTTCAAGGATTGATCTGTATTCCATATTTATCCAGATCGACCTTCCCGTCAACCACTTCCACCCCATCTTCTTCCAGAAGCTGAGCCTGTACCTGCTCACCGCCAAAAGCGAATGCTCCGGCGAGTTCTCCTTTGGCGTTGACGACACGGAAACAGGGAATGTGTTCCGGATCCGGGTTCTTGTGAAGGGCATTTCCCACAGCTCTTGCCATCTTCGGTTCACCTGCCATGGCTGCAACCTGACCATAGGTTGCCACATGACCTTTCGGAATCTGCTTAACCGCTTCGTAGATTCGTTTGGTCGGACTGTCTGTGACCAGATCATAACTTTCGGCGATCATCCGGCGGATCTCTTTTTCCGGGATCGTTCCGTCCAGAATGATCGTGTTCCAGTGCTCTTTGTTCTGATGATAGCCGGCGATTACCGAATCATAGGCAGAGCGCCAGAAATCTCTCCATTCAGGCGCAACCTTCACATTCAGATTGATAAAACCATTGCGCTCATAGATCCAGAGAAATGCTTTTTTACTTCCACGAACCCGGACAAGCTGCCAGTTGGGATCGTGAAAAGGTTTTTCTTCGTACACGTTGTCAAATGATAAACCGTATGCAAGTGCTTCTTCTCGTGTTGTCATAGTATCTGTTCTCCTAATATTTTTATAAGATATCAAAAGTAATATCGGACAGGAAATGCAAAATTCTTTACACTTCTATTACTTCTTTACCGCACATAAGTAAATTTTCAGGGTATATATCAACCCAATTTTTCCAATACCGATGTTCCTTCCCACTCTCTCACCTTCGGAATATCCATAAGATCTGCAATCGTCGGGGCGAGGTCAAGCAGGGTAAGTCCGTGCAGCTGTACAGCTTTCGGGAATTCTTTTCCGATGAAAAACATCGGGATCGTCATATCTTCCGGGATATTTTCGCCGTGTCCCCGGTCGTGGCCACCGTGGTCAGCGGTGATCACGATGGTGTATCGGTCATGGACAGCTTCGTAGACCTGCTGGACGCAGGAAAATGCATTATTTACCCGGTGCATATATTCCGATGTCATCCAGCCGTGGTCGTGACCGCCTTTGTCGTCCGTTTCCACCAGATATAGATATACAAAATCCGGCTCTTTCCGTTCAATCAGGGAAAGGGCTTCCTGCGTGAGCAGCAGATCTGAATTATCCTCTTCGTATTCATTGACAAAGAGAGAGTATTTCATATTTCCGGATGTCCATACATGACGCATTGGTTCCCAGCCATAGAAAGCAGCGCAGGTTTTATCCGCACGCTCCAGCTGCTCTGCCAGTCCGCGGATCGGTCGTACCGGCGGCATGTAGTCGTTGGTGATAATCCCGTGGCGGGTGGGCGGGACACTGTAAAAGATCGAGGTGTGCGCCGGAAGGGTAACCGGTGGCACAACAGAACTTGCATCCGGAGAATAGCATCCGTTTTCTCTCAGTGTGTTTACAAAAGGATGTCCGCAGGTTTCCACGGCATCCGGTCTGAGCCCGTCGATGGAGATCAGAATTACTTTTTTATCCATATGTGAAATTCCCCCGTATATACAAAGATTTTGATACCGGCTGATTCTGTACTAGAGCCTTTTTCAGACACACTCTAGAAAGCCGGATATCATCATATACTCAGTATAGAATTTCATTCACATCATGTAAAGAGATTATTATCTGATTTTCTGTGGATTTTTCAACGGTTCGGAATTACCGGCTGATTGCGCGATGATCTCAAGCGGCAGCATACGGATTTCTTCGTATGTCCTTTCCTGGCAGGACGGATCCATGGGGAAATCTGTATTTTCTTCTACAGTCTCTACGGTGATCGCAGGCTTATGCAGCAGTTCGGAATAATAATTGACTGGACTTCCGCCGTTTAAGCGGGACAGGTATTCCTCTTCCTGTTTACCAAGAGAATAATTGGATAATTTCTGCATATAACGCGCCAGCTTGTGGTTACGCTGATTATAGGAAAATGGCATTGCCTGCCTGTAATAATAGATAATGCGCCCTCTGGAATGAAAATCGAGGTAGCCGATGGTATCCCACTGTTCGAAGACACGGATCAACGTTTGCGTTTCCTGCTCGCTGGCGGGATATTCGCCGAACTGCTGCTGGATATAGGATTTACATGGAAAATTCCGGTTAATATCGACTGCTCTGGCATTGTATTTCCAGTAGGGCCAGTCCACACCGCGCATCTTACATGCCTGACGGAGAATGGGATTGCGGATGGCACTGAAACTTTCGGTGGCAATGACATAACCGTCCGGGTTGACAATGGGAAGAAAACAGATGGAACAGTGGTTGAGCAATTCCCGCACCGGATAATTCCCCATATATGAGTTATCCTGATATGCCTGACAATATTCCTGTGCCATCCGGGTCAGAAGTACCGGATTGATGGATTCTTTTCCATGGATACCGGCTGTCAGGATCAGTGTATCCAGTCCCGATCCGACACGGAGCATCGGAATTGGTCGTTCATCATGGCTCTCCCCTACTTTTTTGTAAATCGTGGATTCCGGGTACTGCGTTCCGGATTCCTGCAGATTGCGGAGGAGTTCTTCATAAGTATAGGATTGATTTAACGTAATCATACAGACCTCCCTGTGTCAATAATAAAGCAGCTATTCAGTAGGTAGTATTCCGCGAGGTGTTTTGGCATGTTTTTGACAAAATCCCGAGACGTACAAGGTAAAAATCCATTACCGAAGGTGATTAGAAATGCATTTTGACTCGTAACTGTGAGGGTACTGAATAGTTGCATGATACATAAGAACTTCGGGAAATATAGTCCCTTTTATGTATATATGCGGAAGATCGTATTTTAGAACCAGAGAGAAAAACAGATAAGACAAAAAATGCACAAATAAAGCTGTCGTTCAAAACAGCAAATTTGAACGACAGCTTTATTTGTGCTTTACGTGGAATTCTTATGGACGAACCTGACCGTTTCCATAGATAATATATTTTGTGGTTGTCAGGGCAAGCAGACCCATCGGTCCTCTTGCATGAAGTTTTTGTGTGCTGATTCCGATTTCCGCACCGAAACCAAATTCAAATCCATCTGTGAATCTGGTGGATGCGTTGACGTATACACAGGCGGCGTCTACTTCATCGAGAAATTTCTGTGAGTTCGTGTAGCTTTCTGTGATAATTGCTTCTGAATGACCTGTGTTGTAACGGTTGATATGGGCGATTGCTTCGTCCACGGAATCTACGGTTTTCATGGAAATCACATAATCCAGATATTCTTTTCCCCAATCCTCTTCTGTTGCGGTGACAGCATCGGGAACCAGTTCGCAGACCTCCTGATCGCCGCGGATCTCCACGTGTTTTTCCTGTAAGCGTGCAGCAAGAACCGGAAGCAGTTTATCCTTTACCTCTCTGTGGATCAGAAGAGACTCACAGGCGTTACATACACCTACCCTCTGCGTTTTGGCGTTGATAATGATATCCACAGCCATAGACAGATCTGCGGAGGCATCGACAAAGATATGGCAGTTGCCTGTACCGGTTTCAATGACCGGGATCGTGCTGTTTTCCACAACGGCGCGGATCAGACCGGCACCTCCTCGCGGGATCAGAACATCCACATACTGGTTCAGTTTCATGAATGCAGCGGTAGTCTCTCTGGAGGTATCTTCGATGAGAAGCAGAGCATCCGGGTTCACGTTTGCTTCCGACAGTGTGCGGCGGATGCAGGTTACGATCGCCTGGATAGAATGAAACGCATCACTTCCACCCTTTAAGATCACAACATTGCCGGTCTTAAAACAAAGACCGAATGCATCGGCAGTTACATTTGGACGGGCCTCATAGATAATACCGACAACACCGAGGGGTACACGTTTCTGACCGATACGAAGACCGTTGGGACGCTGTTTCATGCCGAGCACTTCGCCGATGGGATCATTGAGAGCGGCAATCTGATACAGACCTTCTGCGATCTGTGCGATGCGATCTTCCGTTAATAAAAGCCGGTCCAGAAGTCCCTGGGACATGCCATTTGTCCGGCCTTTTTCCATATCCTTTTCATTGGCAGCCAGGATCTCAGCTGCATGGAGCTTCAGATCGTCGGCAGATTTTCTTAGAATCTGATTTTTTTCTTCACTTTTGAGATGTTGCAGATCCGGTTTTGCGGCCTGCGCCCGTTTCCCGATATTATCCAGGTATTCCATATGTATTCTCCCTTCTGTAAGTTCCTGCCTGGCAGTACTTACCGGTAAATTGTTTTCTCTGTGATTACCACATCCGGCAGCAGATCAGTCGGTTCGGTGGGAACTTCCTCCATCATCTGGAATTCGAATGCCAGTGCTGCGGTAAAATGACTGGTGTGTTTGCTCAGATACCGGTCATAAAAACCTCCGCCGTATCCTACCCGGTGGCGCTGATTGTCGAAGGCGACTCCTGGCATTATCATCAGTCCATCCTCTCCGTCTGCAACCGGAAGACTTGTTTTCGGTTCGCGGATACCAAAATATCCCGGTTCCAGATCCTCTGGCTGTGAGATCTGATAAAAGATCATATCTTCTCCGACAACTTTCGGAGCAGCCACTTTTTTCCCAAGACGGAACGCTTCTTTGATAATTCCGTCTGTCATAACTTCGTTTTTACAGTCTATGTACAGATAGATCCAGTCGCTTTCCTGGAAAGCAGGAAGTGAGAAAAGTTTCTGCCAGATCTTTGCACTGTTTTTACAGATAGATGCCGGATCCGTTTCTTTTCTGCGTCGGAAAATTTCTTTTCTAATGGCTTTCTTTGCTTCCATATTTTTCTCCCAGATTGGTGATGCTTCCGTCTTTTTCCTGGATGTTGATGTTATCCAGCTGAGAACGGAGGTTCATACGTACGCTTGCGATGAATTCTTTTCGAAGTTTATGCTGTTCTTTTTTTTCTTCCGGTGTCAGTTCCTGTGTTTTTGCCTTTCTGGCAAGTTCGTTGATACGGTCAATTCCTTTTTGATCCATGTTTCTGTTCTCCTTTTACAGTATCCGTTCCAGAAAATCCAGAACGTAAAAATCATTTTTCTTATGGGACAGGAATAGGGTTCCATAAGGGCGTCCCTGTATGATCTTATGGATGACATGAAAGTCGGCACCGTTGGCGATGATCATATCAGTTCCGGCGGCACTCGCGATCTCGGCAGCAGTCAGTTTGGTTGCCATTCCACCGGTTCCTACGTTGCTTCCGGTACTTCCCTTTCCCATGGACAGCAGATGCTCATCCAGTTCTTCTACCACATCGATGAAAGTTGCTTCTGGATTTTTATGGGGATCATCGGTAAACAGCCCGTCAATATCTGAGAGAAGAATCAGAAGATCGGCACCTACCATAGCGGAAACCACTGCTGATAACGTGTCATTATCACCGAATTCAATTTCATAGGTAGATATGGTATCATTTTCATTTACGATGGGGATCGCTCCCATACGTAAGAGTTCTTCGAATGTATTTTTTGCATTTAATCGGTTCAGATTATTCAGAATCGTATGTTTGGTCATCAGAATCTGGCTGGCAACCTGGTTATATTCTGCGAATAATTTCTGATAGATCATCATGAGCTTTGCCTGCCCGATGGCTGCACATGCCTGCTTTTGTGCCATGCGCGATGGTTTTCTGTCATAACCCATAGTTTTACTTCCTACCATGATGGCACCGGAAGAAACCAGGATTACGTCTTTTCCCTGATTCCTCAGATCGCTGATTTCCCGAACCAGAACTTCCAGTTTGATCAGATCCAGATAGCCGGTATCCGGGTGAGTCAGGGAAGAAGAACCGATCTTGATGACGATACGTTTTTTATTTTTCAGTTTTTCACGAAATGTTGTGTTCATTCGTTTTTATCTCCTGCCTGTTTTACTGACATATTGGGATTGCTGGTGCAACCGCAATAATCTATATCATTGTACCGCACCAACGGAGAAAGTTCCAGTATTTTTTTAGCTGGAATAATTTTCGAGAAAACTGTAGAGTTCCTGACGTGAGTTTAGCCGATATTCCTCCTGGATTTTTTCACGGACAGACATCGGAAGACTCTCTTCGGAAATCTCCGTGGCCTCGTAGACAGAACCGTCCGGATGCTGGATAACAACCTTTCCGTCCACGATACGAACCAGATAAGAGGGCTGCAGAATCTGTTCTGTTTCCCGCAGCTGAGATGGCTGTATCTCTGAGGTATCGGAGCTTCCAAGCTGGTAGCTGAAATAGTATCCTGCAGTCAAAAGAAAAAGACAGGAACAGACGATTAATACGTAAGAGAATCGGCGCATATAGAACACTCCTTTTTCTTACAGTATCAGCGAATGATTCCTGTCTTATTCATAAATTTCAGCGTTTATTCAGTAAAAATAATCATTTTAATATTCAGTATCCGATGCTGCAGCTTCTTCTGCTGCTGCCTGTGCTTCACTGTCTTGTGTATCTGTGGAGGAAGCAGAGCTGTCATCGGAACCAAGAATCTCCACACGGTTTGCGTAAGTATCCTGAATAATACATACCCAGGTCTTACCGGTATCCATAGTGATCTGATTACCGTTGGTATCATAGTAGAAGGTAGCTCCCCATGGAGTGTGTTTTTTCCAGGTGATATCGATGGCCTTTCCGTTTACAATATATTTTCCTACATTTGGTTCATCAACGTCGATGTTCAGATAACCGTGTTCATCGTATTTTCTCCAGGAAGAATATTGCAGAATGATGTTTTTATAGGCGATCTGTTCTCCGGTCAGCTGATCAATCTGTTTGTCACCGTACTGGAAACGATAGTACAGTTTGTCTTCCGGATTGTATTCAAACCATGGCTCATTCAGAAAATATCCCGGTTTTACGACATTTGCTTCTGTCTCACCCGGAAGTTCCACTTCATCATCTACGCCGCAGAATGCATAACCAGGCTGGAAGTCCTCAGCGTATTCCTGACTGTAGCCGTTGATCTCGATACCTTTCTGGATACCTTCAAAACTTGTATAAGCGTTGTGCGGAGATTTTCTGTCAGTGGTACGATAAAATACCTGATCACCGTATCCGGCCAGTCCACTGATATTATTTACCTCCGGTAATTCCAGGAAAGGAAGGGCATAAGCAGACTGTCCATAATGCGTATAGATCGCATCAAATCCTGAAGCGTAGAAAATATAATAATCACGGCAGCTTCGTACGGAACCGATCTTTTCCAGATTATCATAATCTTCAAAGATACCCATCAGACGGGTGATTCCACCTTCCACAGGTGCTTCGTATACTACCCCGGCATTGGCAATACCTGCCTGTGGGCAGGCAGGTCTCAGGTTGTTGAGCATAACAGCGACCGGGCGACGTCTTCCGATGGCTTCCGGTACATATTCTCCGGTCAGATAACTTACAACATAGCCATCCGGAATAGGATCTTCTGTGGGTTCCGGTTCTTCAGCAGCCATGGCAGTTGGTTCCGGTGTTACTTCTTCTGTTGCTTCTTCTGTTGGTTCCGGCGTTGCAGTCGGTTCGGCGGAACCAGACTCGTTTTTCTGGCATCCGGTCAGCATGATGCCACCTGCCAGCCCAAGGGCTATGATCAGTTTTGCATATTTTTTCATATGTGATCTCCTTTTCGTTGATAAAATGTAGCTATTCAGCAGGTAATATCCCGTGAGGGTACTGAACAGCTGTTATAAAACTATAATGATACATCCTCATGAGATACATGAATCTCTTCCAATCTGCAGCTGCTGCAGTGCTTTCTCCTGTTTCTGTTCCATGACAATACGTTCCTCATCAACCATATGGTCATACCCCAGAAGATGCAGCATACTGTGAGCAACTAAAAATGCGTATTCTCTTTTCACACTGTGCCCGTATGCTTCTGCCTGTTCCACCGCCTTCGGTATGGAGATCATGATGTCTCCCAGAAGAAGCTCCCCACTTTCCGGATCAAAGCAGCTGTCATCGTCTTCCAGCACAGAATAATCTGCAGGTGCCGGAAAATCAACCATAGGGAAAGACAGCACATCCGTTGCCCGGTCGATCTGACGATATTCCAGATTGGTTTTATGAATCGTTTCGTTATCTGTGAGAACCAGGCAGACCTGTGATTCATAGGGACATCCTTCCTGATCCAGAACGGTTTCCATGACATCTTCTGCGACCTTCAGAAAATCAAAATCAAAGGTCTGTTCCTGTTCATTGGAAAAATCAATACTCATAACTGTTTCCCCTCCGTCGTTGATTTTTCGGTGATGCCGGTTTTTCCGGGTGTTTCTTTTCGTAGGCTTCATAGGCCTGTACAATCTTTTGTACCAGCGGGTGACGGACAACGTCTTTGCTGGTCAGCTGACAGATGGAGATCCCTTCTACTTTCTTCAGCACCTGAAGAGCCATCTCCAGACCGGATTTCTGACCGGAAGGAAGATCTTTCTGAGAAGAATCTCCGGTAATGATCACTTTGGATCCGAATCCGATACGGGTCAGGAACATCTTCATCTGTGCCGGAGTAGTATTCTGCGCCTCATCCAGAATAATAAATGCATTGTCCAGTGTACGACCGCGCATATAAGCGAGGGGGGCAACCTCAATCAGCCCTTTCTCCATATTTTTTGCAAAGCTTTCCGGTCCCATGATCTGATACAGCGCATCATAGAGTGGGCGCAGGTAGGGATCCACCTTACTTTGCAGGTCGCCGGGAAGAAATCCCAGTTTTTCTCCTGCTTCGATGGCAGGACGGGTCAGGATGATTCTTCCCACTTCGTCATTTCGGAATGCTGTGATCGCCATTGCCATGGCAAGGTAGGTTTTACCGGTACCGGCAGGCCCTACGCCGAAAACGATCATATCTTCCCGGATCTTATCCACATATGCTTTCTGTCCCAGCGTTTTTGGCTTGACCGGTCTTCCGTTGATCGTGTGACAGATACAGTCTTTATCCATCTCCACAAGCGGAGCTTCTTTCTCTTCCATGGTCAGTGACAGTGCATAATCCACATTCTGACTCTGAATGGTATTTCCTCTGACAGAAAGCCCCAGCAATTCCCGGATGATCTTTTCCGCTTTCTGCACATTTGGTGCAGGCCCTACGATCTTTAATATGCCGTCACGGGAAATCAGTGTTACCTGTAAGGTGCGTTCGATCTTTTTTATATGTTCGTCAAACTGTCCGAAGATATTTCTTTCATGTTCTGCCGGAATTTCTATCAGCTGTTCGATGATTCTTGCCGCCATTCATCTTGTCCTTTCGTAACTGTTTTTCTTTTAAAATGTCAACATGGACATTCTATCCTTTTATTTTACCACCTTTTTAGTGGAATTGAAGCCCTTTTTATGATTTTTCTGTATTTTCTGTATGTATATTGTTAATGTTCAATGGTAATATCCCGCGAAGCGTGTTACCGGGAACGGAGTGAACAGTAACTGTATATCGCTCCTGTACCGTGAAATATCTCACCGAACACAGCGTGGACAACAGGAAAAATCAGTTTGTTTCGGAAACAGAAGACGTGGAATCCGGAAGTGCTTTCCGGACTATCGGAGTTTTTTCGCTTCCGGGAATCTGTATGATCACATAGCCCTGTGAACGGCATCTGTTTGCAGTGAGTCTGGTACGGATATTCCGGGAAAGAATCAAGGCATCTTCGCGTACGAGATTTTTCAAGAAATTTTGCAGATGTTTTTGTGAAAGTTCCAGAGATTCTTTCGGTGTATAGCAGTAGGATTTTTTTTCATAGGGAACGGTTATGATTTTTCCCACGGTGACTGGCAGGTAAAAACTTGGGGTAAGGGTCAGTCGGCGTTCGATGCGATAAATTTCAGAATTATTTTTTGGGGCATGATACCAGGAGATATCGGTTCCGAAGAATGTAAAAAAAGGATAGCTTTCTTGCTCTCCGGGATAAGATTTTACAGTGACCGTCCGGGAAAATTCATCATAATAAGGAAATTGAGTTTTTATAACGATATCTGCATCCGCACGCACATATTCGTAACGTTGTATCTGACTGTCATTATCCAGGATTGCAACCGAACCAGATACAAGAATATCTCCTTTTTTACAGACATCTCCCGGCTTTACCTGTGGCATTCCCATACGGGTGATGATACTTACTACGGTGCCATTCCACGGAGCGGTAAGATCCCAGCTGGTGAGGGTGTCCGCTAAGGCATCCGTTGGCTGCGGGATTTCGTCATTTTCTCTGATATCAATAATCAGACAGGTTCCCTCAAGCTTTGCAGATACCCAGACAACACCGGGAAAGGCCTGCCGGATTTTCTGCATCAGCTTCTGGCAGTCTACATTTCTCTTTGCCATACCACAGCGGATATCCCATTCGGATAATGTGTCCAGGAGAACAGGTGTGGTATAATAACGGTTTCCTGTGATCTGAATATCCCAGATACGAAGGGAACACACAAATAACAAAATAAAGCCAAGAAATATTCCGAGAAAAAAAGCCTTTCTTTTTCGTGCATGAAGTAAAAAGAAAGGCAGACCGTTTTTAGATAAGATATGGATCCGGGCATCTGTTTTCCGGCGAAATCGGCCAAGACGCAGGAAATCTCTGGCAGAGAGTTCCATTTCATAGAAGGAAGCTTCCTGGGTAAGATTTCGAAGTGGAATCCGATTATGTACACAGAGACTGAAAAACCGATCCGGTGCAGGGCTTTCCAGACGAATGCGAACGTAGCCGCGGATATATTTTTTTATAGAATCCAAGAACGTACCTCCCGATCGTCGCAGTCAGATTTCATACAAAACAGATGTGATCTGTCCTGTTACTTTCATCTCAAGTTCTGTGTAGTAAAGAACGCTGAGGGAAACTCCCTGAATGCGTATTCTTCCATTTGCGGTCAGTACTAAAAGATGATCGGAACGGTATTCCAGGATACTTCGGTAATTTTCCAGAAGAATCTCCCGTTCACCAATCAGTGTGATGATACATCCATGATATGCCAGATCGCCGGGAAGTTCCAGCAGATCAGCCAGACACTCTCTCACTGTTGTTATTTTTATTTTTTTCACAGAATGCTCCCGGTGTTTATTATTCAGTTTATGAGAATTCGCCGATCTTTATGCTTCCCGGAGAAAAATCAGTGAGAACCAGAGAACCATCTGTTCTCCCATATAATAATCCATGTGATTTTCTTCGATATTTTTGGTCAACAGGATCCCATGACTTTCAATACAAGGATGCATCAGATCCGGGTGGTTACAGGATTTTTTTGGATATGTGCATTTCTCACAGATGGAACAGGAATCCGTGGACAGTGTATAGCATCGCCAGGCATCCTGTTTTAAAAATGCTTCAATTTTTGCAGTGATCTCCTCATGCTCCTGTTTGGTAGCAAGCAGAGCATCCATATTGGAATAATCCGGCACTTCTGCCACAGAAGAAAATAAAAGGGCATGTGTGTACTGCTGGCATCGTTCTCTGCATTTGTCCACAGTTCCTACTGCCGGTGGACATGACCAGGATTTTCCATATCTTGGACATTCCCTCTTACAGATGGTACGTACTTTGTCATTGAATTCAATATCATCAATGGAAAGAAAGGTATACTGATAAATGGGAAATTGTGTAATATAGTTTTCTATTGATTGAAAGTTCATAAATACTCCTTTTTTACTTAAATCATTACGTTCTATTATACCGTCTGTACCGCCAGAATACAAGTGGTGAATACCGGACCGCTCTCTGGCATATACAGTAAAGACAGAAAAAGAAAAGAGTACCTATGAAATATTTAAATTGTATCAAACAATGGCTGCACACAGGAAAAATAATCCGGGAAACAGACTTTCTTACCTGTTGTGTGGTACTGATTGCCTGTTTTTTTGTCGGCGCGGCGATACACTGTCACACAGAACAGGAGCATCTGGAGACTTCCGGACAGATTCTGCATCCTGAGACAGAGAACTGGGGACTTGGTTTTGGGCAGACCGGAGAAAAACCGACAGGAAATGTATCAGCAGAAGAATTGAAAAAATATCATGCCGCCTATATGGATCCAACGGATGAAAAAGTCATCTATCTTACTTTTGATGCCGGATATGAAAATGGTAATACACCGGCGATTCTGGAGGCATTGAAAAAGCATGATGCAAGCGCAACTTTTTTTGTGGTGGGAAATTATCTCGAAACCAGTCCGGAACTCGTTAAGCAAATGGTGGCTGAAGGCCATACTGTAGGAAATCATACCTTCCACCATCCGGAAATGTCAAAAATTTCTGATGCAGCTTCCTTTGAAAAAGAACTAAAGGACGTGGAAACACTCTATCAGAAAATTACAGGAGAAGAACTTACCCGCTTCTACCGTCCACCGCAGGGTAAATATAACACACAAAATCTGCAGATGGCCGGCGATCTTGGATATAAGACATTTTTCTGGAGCCTTGCCTATGTGGATTGGATCCAGGATCAGCAGCCCACAAAAGAAGCTGCCTTTGATAAATTATTAAAACGGATCCATCCGGGAGCAGTCGTACTGCTTCACAGTACTTCTTCTACGAACGCGCAGATTCTGGATGAACTTCTGACAAAATGGGAAGAAATGGGCTATCATTTTGCACCACTGTCGGAACTGGCAGAGAAGATTTAAAGGAAACTGCAAAGATGTTTCAGAGACGGAAGAAGTTGACAGGAGGTATATTCCCGAACGGAAAAAAGATCAGCCGGTTGCTGTCTGCAAAACAACCGGCTGATCTTAGAACTACCCGTTAGATTTCGGTTTACTTGTGATAAGGCTGATTGGTCATGATCCGGTAAGAACGATAGATCTGTTCTAACAGAATTACCCGCATCAGCTGGTGGGGAAAAGTCATTTTTGAAAAACTCAGGGCATAATCGGAACGTTTCACAAGTGCATCACCAAGTCCGATCGAACCACCGATTACAAAACAGATATGGCTCTGTCCCCGGATACCCAGATTTTCCAGCTGACGGGAAAATGCAACAGAATCCAGCATCTTTCCGCCTATTTCAAGGGTGATCACATAATCATCATCCCGGATATATCGCATCAGACGTTCCCCTTCTTTATCCCGGATACTTTTTTCCACTACTTCACTGGCATGGTCCGGTGTTTTTTCATCAGACACTTCGATAATCTCCAGTTTGCAGTACTTGCTGAGACGTTTCGAGTATTCGGCAATGGCATCGCGGAGAAATTTTTCTTTGATCTTTCCTACAGTCAACAATGTAATTTTCATAGATGAATTATATTTCCTTTACATACTCGGATACGCATTCTGACGGCTTGCAAAATATTCACGTTTCAGTTCCAGAAACAGCTCTGCATTTGTCGCCTGAACATATGGGTTGACATAGAAAATTGCCAGCAGTCCACAGGTACACAGGGACAGCAGGGACCATCCGAGAAACGAAAGATCCAGCACAAAGGTATTCCACTTCTGTCCATACATCAGTTCTTTGCTGAGACGGAATGCATCCTGTCTTGTCATGTTCGGGTCGTCTGCCAGAAGGTAGGGAACCATACGGTATTCGTAAGATTTTACGATGCCCGGTACAATCAGAAGCAGAGACCACAGGCCAATAAAAAGTTTCCGTAAAAATAAAGTCAGTACGGTTTTTCCGTACATGCCCTTCTGAAAAGCAAATCCCAGTCGTCCGACCGTTGGCTGATATTCAGAATTTTCCATAAAGAAACGGCAGCCACCGACTTCGAGAGGATTTAGAAGGAAAATCCCAAGTAAGGCACCGACAATCATTGCACTTCCTACGACAACTGCAATGATTCCTTTAATCAGCATACCGGGAATAGAAGTACCGGAGTTGTAATAAAAGTGTCCGATGTCTCCTTCATCAAAGTATTCTGTATAATAAGAATCATCGGAAGTGTCGAAAGAAGTTACCTGATCCCAGCTGTTGGCTACAGCACTTCCGCCACCGCTGACAAATAACATCAGAATAAATGCAACAAGTACGCTGCGCCAGTAGTTTCTCTGAAAGGCTGCTTTGCCTCTCTCTTTCAATTCAAATCTTGTCCACATCATGTTGTTCTCCTTTTTCATGCAAAAGTATCTGTGTTTTGGTTTCATTATAACATGGAATCTATTGACTCACAAGCAGACTGGAAAATATTAAGAGAAAAGAAAGAGTTTACATAATAATATTATGGTAACTTAAAACGTGTTTTGGGAAACGTATCTGGCTGTGAGGATACTGAACAGTTGCAAGCGCATTTTCCTGTAAACTAAAACTGCCGGAAGACTTCTGTATAGAAAATTCTTCCGGCAGTTAAAATCAATCCTGCTTGATTTTATTTTGCTTTGTTTTTGATGAACTCATCGATTCCTTTTGCGGCTGCTTTACCGGCACCCATAGCCAGGATAACAGTAGCTGCACCGGTAACTGCATCACCACCGGCATATACACCTGCTTTGGATGTGGCACCTGTCTCGTCATCAGCAATGATACATTTTCTCTTGTTAATGTCCAGACCAATGGTAGTAGAAGAAATCAGCGGGTTCGGAGAAGTTCCCAGGGACATGATAACAGTATCTACGTCCATCTCAAACTCGGAACCTTCGATGACAACCGGACGTCTTCTTCCGGAAGCATCCGGCTCACCCAGTTCCATACGAACACATTTGATTGCTTTTACCCAGCCTTTTTCGTCTGCAACGATTTCTGTCGGGTTGGTCAGCAGATCGAAAATAACGCCTTCTTCTTTTGCGTGATGTACTTCTTCACGTCTTGCAGGCAGTTCTTCTTCACTTCTTCTGTATACGATATGTACCTCAGCACCAAGACGAAGAGCAGTTCTTGCAGCATCCATAGCTACGTTACCACCGCCGACAACAACAACTTTCTTTCCGGTTACGATCGGTGTGTCGTGGTCATCGCGGAAAGCTTTCATCAGGTTACTTCTTGTCAGGTATTCATTTGCGGAGAAGACACCGTTGGATACTTCACCCGGGATACCCATGAACATCGGCAGACCCGCACCGGATCCGATAAATACTGCTTCGAATCCTTCATTTTCCATCAGTTCATCTACAGTAGTGGATTTACCGATGATAACGTTGGTGTTGATCTTAACACCGAGAGATTTTACATTTTCAACTTCTGCTTTTACAACTTTATCTTTTGGCAGACGGAATTCCGGAATACCATAAACCAGAACACCACCAGCCTGATGCAGTGCTTCAAAGATAGTTACATCGTAACCAAGTTTTGCCAGATCTCCTGCACAGGTCAGACCGGAAGGACCGGAACCGATAACTGCAACTTTATGACCGTTTTTCTCTGCCGGAGCTTCCGGTTTGATACCGTTTTCTTTGGCCCAGTCAGCTACGAAACGCTCCAGTTTACCGATGGATACCGCTTCGCCTTTGATACCACGGATACATTTTCCTTCACACTGTGTTTCCTGTGGACATACACGACCACAGACTGCAGGCAGTGCACTGGACTGTCCGATTACTTTGTATGCTTCTGCAAAGTTACCTTCCTTTACTTCTTTAATGAACGCAGGAATATTGATACTTACCGGACATCCCTGAACACATTTGGCATTTTTACAGGTCAGACATCTGGAAGCCTCTTCCATAGCTTCTTCTTTGTTATATCCAAGACATACTTCATCAAAGTTTGTTGCTCTTACTTTCGGTGCCTGCTCTCTTACAGGTACTTTTTTTAATACGTCACCCATTATTTGTCACCTCCGCACTGTCCGCATCCGCCGTGATGAGTATCACCCTCACGCAGTTTTAATAACGCTCTTCCTTCTTCTGTTTTGTACATCTGCTGTCTCTGCATAGCCAGATTCCAGTCAACCAGATGTCCGTCAAATTCAGGACCGTCTACGCATGCGAATTTTACTTCGTCACCAACGATGACACGACAGGCACCGCACATACCGGTACCGTCTACCATGATCGGGTTCATGGAAACGATAGTAGGAATATTATATTTCTGAGTGGTCAGGCAGCAGAATTTCATCATGATCATCGGTCCGATAGCTACACATTTTGTATAAGTTTTTCCTTCGGCGATCAGATCATCGATTACTTTTGTTACCATGCCACTTCTTCCATAAGATCCGTCATCTGTTGTAATATACAGGTTGCCTGCTACAGCTTCCATCTCTTTTTCCAGAATGATCAGGTCTTTGGTCTTTGCACCAACGATAACATCGGCATCAATACCATGTTCATGCAGCCATTTTACCTGTGGGTAAACCGGCGCAGTACCAACTCCACCTGCTACAAACAAGATTTTTTCCTTTTTCAGTTCTTCTGGATCTTCGTTCACGAATTCGGACGGACATCCCAGAGGTCCTACAAAATCTTCAAATGAATCTCCTGCCTGGAGTTTTGCAAATTTTTCTGTAGATGCTCCGATTGGCTGGAATACAATTGTTACAGTACCAGCTTCTCTGTCGTAATCACAGATTGTCAGAGGAATACGCTCTCCTGCATCGTCCTCTTTTACAATGATAAACTGACCTGGCTGACAGTGTTTTGCTACCATCGGTGCTTCTACAACCATGAGATATACAATCTCATTCAGTTTTTCCGCTTTGATAATTTTGTACATAACATCCTCCTAGTTATTTTTATTTTAACACGGCACAATTTCATAGGGTAACGTGTTATAATCCTCTGTCTATTTTGCCATAAAAATGTAGAAAAATCAATAGCTTCTATTTGGCTTCTGTAAGTTTGTAGATTGCGCTGCCCGGACTGCTGACTTTATTGTGTTCGTCGACAAGAATCGCATAGAAAGTATGTGTTCCTTTTAACATCTTTACAGGCTGATCTTCCTGATACAGTTCGTCGGCAATCGTTGGTTTTTTGTCAAATGCATAATATGCTCTGCATCCTTTTGGAACAATGATATAGATATTGGTATCCATGTCCGTGGTAAAGCTTCCGGATGACGGAGAAATCTGCGGCGGGTCAGGAGCTTCATAAGCAATCGTGTATGTTTTGCTGACAATATCGCTTGTAATCCCCTTTTTGTTCACTGTAACCGCTTTGATAATGGTCTGACCTTCTTTGAGTGCAATACTGTCGGTATACAGATTACTTGAGGAAGTCGGATCTGTTCCGTCGGTGGTATAATAAATCTGATCTTCGTCCTCTTTGGAATATAAAGAAAGAGTTTTCGGCTCGTCATAGCTGCCCTCTGGAAGACTGAATACCGGATTCTTACTGATATAAGCAGAAAATTTATTCAGTATGTCATCATTATCACAGCTGTCCAGCAGATTTTTCACTTCATCGGGCTGATCATTTTCCATATATATTTTGATGAGCTGATTATAAGCGGATTGGTTATCCGGTTCCAGACGAATAGCATCCTGAAGCGTTTTGATTGCCTGATCCGTCTTTTCCAGCTTAACCTGTACCTGTGCCAGAAGAAGTTTTGCATCAACGTCCGAATCATCCAGACTGACAGCACGCTCTACAAATTTATAGCTTTCTTCGTATTTGTGATTGGAAAATGCAGTATCTGCCATGCGGATCTGGTAATCAAAATCGTTGTAATTTTTTTTGTCCATACCAAGTTTGAAAAACAGACCGGCAGCAACCAGAACAAGAACACCGGCGACAGATACCAGGATCATCCGTTTCTTCTTCGCTTTTTTTCGACGGCGGTTCTCAGCTGCGATCGCTGCACGCTTTCTGGCAGCGGCGGCTTCTGCCTGTTCTTTTTCTTTTTTCAGTTTTTCCTGAACCATATAATCGCCAAAGGAATCATAATCAGGAACCCATTGTACTTCCTGACCGCAATTCAAACAGAAAAGTCGTCCTTCTTCAATCGGCTCTCCACAATTTGAACATCTCATTTTTATTCTCCTTTAAAAAAATATATGTTATAAACATTCTTCAATATAAGTATCAAATTCTTCCATCGACATCAGAACCTTTCGTGGCTTCGTCCCCTCTTCCGGACCTACGACACCGGCTTCACATAACTGATCCATTATGCGGGCAGCCCGGTTAAAGCCGATCTTGAACATACGCTGTAACATTCCAATAGAAGCTTTGTCTTTATCAATGATAAATTTTCCTGCATCTACGAAATAAGCATCCAGATCCTGTCCGGAACCTGATCCGGAAGTGCTGCTTTGAGAAGCATTCATCATATCAGTGATCTTACTGTCATATACCTGATCCGTCTGATGATTGTCTGTGAGAAATTCCACAACTTTTCCCACTTCTTTATCTGATACAAAAGCTCCCTGCAATCGCACCGGCTTCTGATATCCCTGTGGATAATAAAGCATATCTCCTTTTCCCAGAAGTTTTTCTGCTCCATTCATATCCAAAATCGTTCTCGAATCCACACCCGAAGATACAGAAAAAGCAATACGGGATGGCATGTTTGCCTTGATCAGTCCTGTGATGACATTGACGGATGGCCTCTGTGTAGCAATGATCAGATGAATACCGGCTGCTCTGGCCAGCTGAGCCAGACGGCAGATCGCATCTTCTACTTCGCCAGGAGCTACCATCATAAGATCTGCCAGCTCGTCTACAATGATCACGATCTTTGGAAGTTTCTGAGGTTTGTTTTCGTCTTCTATATCAGCCAGCTGCTCCACTTTCGCATTATATCCTTTCAGGTCACGAACGTTGTATTCTGCGAATTTGTTATAGCGGTCAGTCATTTCTGCCACAGCCCAGTTCAATGCGCCGGCAGCTTTTTTCGGGTCAGTGACTACCGGAATGAACAGATGTGGAATACAATTATAGACACTTAACTCCACTACTTTCGGGTCAATCATGATCAGCTTTACTTCATCGGGTCTGGCTTTATAGATGATACTCATGATCAGAGTATTGATACACACGGATTTACCGGATCCGGTAGCACCGGCAATCAGCAGATGGGGCATCTTACCTATATCTGCGACAACTGTTTTTCCTCCAATATCTTTACCGACGGCAAATGCAAGTTCAGATGAAAATTCTCGGAATTCCTTTGTCTCTAACAGATCCCGAAGCATAACCGGACTGTTGGTAGCGTTTGGAACTTCTATTCCGACAGCTGCTTTTCCGGGGATCGGTGCTTCGATTCGAATATCGGCAGCTGCAAGATTCAACTTGATATCATCTGCCAGTCCTACAATTCTACTGACTTTGACACCCTGTTCCGGTTGCAATTCATATCGGGTCACAGTTGGCCCGCAGCTTACATTGGTGATGGTTACGTTTACACCAAAATTGTGCAGGGTTGTCTGCAATTTCATGGCAGTTTCACGCAGATGGTCGTCAGAATCTCCGGATGCATTTCGATCGCCTCGTTTCAGAAAATCAACCGACGGAAAAACATATTCTTTTTTTACAGGTTCTCTGGCGATTTCCTGCTGAATATTTTCTATACCATTTGCTATCTCTTCCTGCGAGGAACGCGGCTTTCTGTTACGGGTGGCTTTTTCCGTATGAGATTCTGTAACAGTATCCTGCTCTTTTGATATATCCGGGTCTGCCTGTACTTCGTCGCTTGTAACAGGTTTTAATTCCTGTACATCAAACGGAAGCTCCTGCCGGATGGCATTGACAGGTTCTTCAGGGACAGGGGCAGGTGCAGGACGTTCGATATGAATCTCCGGCATGACGGGAGAAGTCGCGTTTGCTTTTGCGGCTTCACGGGCCAGTCTGCGTTCTTCCCGTTGCTTTTGTTTTTCTTTTTTTATATTTTCTTTCGCGTTTTCTTTTTCCGGAACAGTATTGTTTTCTTTTCCTTTTGGCAGCTTCGTCTCTTCCAGTGCAAACACCCCACGTTCTTCTACTCGACGGGCGTGATTTTCAAGTGCTTCCTGATATACCTTTTCACCGGTTTTCTTTAATGGCGCAAGAACCGTATGCTGCGTGATAATGATCACAGAGATGATCAGAAAAATAAACATCAGCACATAAGCACCTGCAGTACCAAAGGAAACACATAAAAACTTTGCTGTTGCACCACCGATGATTCCACCGCCGGTTTTGTGCTGTGAACAATAAGTATAATATCCGCTTACCGTATCTCCCTTCAGACAGCCGAGAGTAAACAGGTGAATCAGTGTAGTAAGACACCAGAATGCCAGTGCGACACCCCAGAGTTTCCGAGACATCAGGTCATTGTCATAATTTGCGATAGCAAATGCAGTTCCCATAAACAGAACTACCGGAAACAGATAGGCCATCCAGCCGAACAGTCCGAAAAAAAACTGACTGATAACAGTTCCTACTTTTCCACCGATATCAAAATTGCTGATCACCAGCAGTACGGAAACAGCCAGTGTGATCAAGATCGTGATCTCTGTAACCAGCTCCCGGTTATACGCCTGTTTCTGGCGCTTTTTAGCGGAAGGTGTTTTTTTACGGGTTGTTTTCCTTCCGGCAGTACTCTTTTTTTTTCGTGTACCCGTTGACGGCATAGATGTTATCTCCTCCCCTTATCTGATATGCTCTACACAAAATAACAGACGATCGCAAGAATCCCCATGATAAAACAATAGATGGAAAAAATGCGAAGTTTTTTCTTCTTTATAAAAGCCAGCATAAATCGAATGGAAAAATATCCGACGACAGCTGCGGTGAGCATACCTGCTGTATAACTGAATCCAAGAGACCAGGTGACAGATTTTGATTCCAGTTTTCCACATTCAAGAATCATAGCACCCAGGATTGCCGGAATCGATACAAGATAAGAATATCGAATGGCGAAACCGCGGCGGAAACCGCATAAAAATCCGGCGGTTATAGTGATACCGGAACGGGAAATTCCGGGAATCACACTGATTCCCTGACATACGCCGATAGCGAGAGCCTGAGGAACTGTAATATGTTTTGGCAGCTTATTCCCCAATTGCCAGTTGTCAACTACGAGCAGTACAACTGCAGTGATAAGCAGACCAAGTCCGGTGACCGAAAGGGAAGAACTACACCGGTCAACAAGATTCTGCAGCAGATATCCAAGAATACCGGTTGGTATTGTAGAAATCAGGATCATCGCAACCATGGTGCGGTAATTGTTACAAAGAATCTTGCGATAGGGTGTTGTCTGTGCACTATGCATTTTATTATCAATATATATTTTAAAATTGGCAGTCAGATCCTGAAAAATATGTATGGTTTCCACCAACATACGGAACAGATCGTTTTTAAAAACCAGACAAATAGCGATCAGTGTACCAAAGTGCAGCAACACATGAAAAAGTACATCGGTATCTGTTCGGATATTTAATAAATTTTCTAAGATGACCAGATGGCCGGAACTGCTCACCGGCAAAAATTCCGTAAGCCCCTGGACAATTCCCAGAATCATGGCGTCAAAAAAACTCATGGTTATCCTCATTTATTGTTTATTTGTATGCTTCTCTTACATCAAAATATTATTATATCATAAAAATACGGGAGATACAATCTCCCGTCGCTCTTTTCGGATGAAAATCTGAACTTTTAGAAATTAAGCAGCCATGATTGGAGAAAAAGAAATCAGAACTCCGCAAAGTATTGCCAGGGTAATGGCAAGTACGGTAATTACAAAAAAGCGGGGACTTTTTTTATCTTTGACAAGAAGTCGTCCGCACTGTGGACAGTGAGTCAGGCTGTTTTCAAATAACAGCGCACACTCTGTACAACGTTTCATAGCCTTGTTCCTCCGAATACATAAACTTATCTGTCTCCTCATTTTAACACGAATCGATCGGCAGAACAACTATATGTTTTTCTTCATCAGTTCTTTTAGCTTATTCAGTGCTTCCCGGATACCACCGATCTCGTTGATCAGGCCTTCTCTGACAGCATCCTCTCCTTCTAACATGGTTCCGACATCTTTGACCAGCATAGAGGTATCAAGCATCAGTTCTTCCAGACGTGGCTGAGTGATATCGGAATGCGCGGCGATAAAACCGGTGATTCTGTCCTGGGTTTTTTCCATGTTACGATAGGTTTGCATAACACCAATGAACATACCATTTGTGCGCACGGGATGAAGAACCATGGTCGCGCTTGGGACGATGAAACTGTAATCAGCAGAGACGGCAAGAGGAACACCGATGGAATGCCCGCCTCCCAGAACCAGTGATACGGTTGGCTTGCTGAGTGATGCGATCATCTCTGCGATAGCAAGTCCGGCTTCCACGTCACCGCCTACCGTGTGCAGAAGAATCAGGATTCCTTCAATTTGTTCATCATCTTCAATCAGAGCAAGCCGCGGAAGAATTTCTTCATATTTGGTAGATTTGGTACGATCTCCCAGAGATTCATGCCCTTCCACTTCTCCGATGATGGTGAGCAAATGAATCCGGCTTTCCAGGGGTACAGCGTTATCTATCGGTTCTGCTTTTGGCTGTAGCTTTTGTTTCGTTTCCTGTTTGTCCATATTCGGCATCTCCTTTTACTTTCTGTGAACTGTCAGTGTTCCCAATCAGTATGGACAGTTATGGACAAAAAAATACGCCGGAGACATGGGAAACCATGCCCGGCGTAAAATATTGTTGTTTTATTCGTTCCAGTTATGATATACAGCCTGTACATCATCATCATCTTCCAGAAGATCCAGAGTTCTCTGCAGATTTTTAACAGCAGTTTCATCTGTTAGTTCCACATAATTCTGCGGAATCATGGTAACTTCTGCCTCTGCCATTATCACGCCTTCTTTTTCCAGAGTTTCACGGACAGTGGAGAAATCGTCCGGATCGGTGATGATCTCATAACAGTCATCCTCTTCGGAAAAGTCTTCTGCACCGGCATCCAGAGCCATCATCATCAGGTCATCAGCTTCCATCTCGCAGTCTTCCTTTGCAACAATGATCTGACCCTTTTTATCGAACATGAAAGATACACATCCAGGAGTACCAACGTTTCCGCTTCCCTTTGTGAAGGCACTTCTTACGTTTGCAGCAGTACGGTTTTTGTTGTCGGTCAGGGTATCTACGATGATCGCGATACCGTTCGGACCATAGCCTTCATAGGTGATCATTTCGTAGTTATCGGCGTTGGCATCACCGGCTGCTTTCTTGATACCGCGTTCGATGGTATCGTTCGGCATGTTGTTTGCTTTTGCTTTTGCGATGACATCACGCAGCTTGCTGTTGTTTTCAGGATCCGGACCGCCCTCTTTTACGGCAATTACGATCTCACGGCCGATAATTGTAAAGATTTTTCCTTTTTTTGCATCATTCTTTTCTTTCTTGTGTTTGATATTGGCAAACTTAGAATGTCCTGACATAATATAAACTCCTTTTTCTATTGTATTTTTTCTACTCTTATTTTTTGAATAATATTGTCCTCAACAGAAAGAATCTGGAAACAATATCCATTCGCATTTATCTCTTTATCTTCAGCTGTCGGAATGTGCCCCAGCAGTGAAGTAAGATATCCGTTTAAGGTTTCAAAAGCATGATCACCAAGGTCGATACCCAGGACTTCTTCCACATCATCCAGTGGTGTCAGACCATCCATCAGAATACTTTCGTCGAACTGTGGCTGGATAAATTCTTCGGATTCGTCATACTCATCGAAGATGTTTCCTACAATCTCTTCCAGAATATCTTCCATCGTTACCAGCCCGGCGGTCTGCCCGTATTCATCGACAACAATTGCAATATGGATTTTTTTCGTCTGCATTGCCTGAAAGAGAGAATCTATTCCACGGGTTTCCGGGATATAAGCGACGGAACGAACCAGCTTTGGAATCTGCATCAGGCTTTTGGCTTCATATTCTGCCCGATTCTGATGTTCCATGGCATCTTTGATATGGATAAATCCAACAATATTATCGATATCTTCATGGTATACCGGATAACGGGAATTACTGTGTTCCGACATATATACAATGGCATCCTTTAGCAGGGTAGTATCGTCCAGCGCATTGATATTTTTCCGGTGAGTCATAATATCTTTTGCTGATTTATCATGGAATTCCATGATATTCTGGATCATCTCCGCTTCGCTCTCCTGAATGATACCCTGTTCATGGGCTTCATCTACAAGATCAATGATTTCATCTTCTGTTACATCATCTTCTGTGTGATTCGGATCAATACCAAACAGGCGTACGGTGAGATTGGTTAAAAGTTCCATCAATTTTGTAATCGGCCAGGCCAGAATAATTCCTGCCTGCACCATATGTACCATCCGATAAGCGGAAGCTGCTGCATGACGAGAGCAGATTCTTTTTGGTACCAGAATGCCGAAAGTGGACAGTAAAATCAGATCCACAAAAAGTACCAGTATACACAGTATGATCTTTCCGGGGTTTTCTGTGAAAAAGGCACCTGCAGTGGTAGCAGAAAGACTGATAGATACTGTCTTCATAATGCTTTTCAATTGTACATAACCTACCAGAAAGCTTAACAACATATGGTAAAACTGTACGGTTTGAATCAGTGATCCAGGGGCATTCATAATGTGAAGGAGAAGTTTGCTTTTTCTGTCTCCCTGTTCCGCTTTGTCTTCTATCTCATTTTCATTGAGGTTCTGGATCGCGGAACCGAATCCGTA
>NZ_JALFPR010000129.1:0-30596 GCF_022785585.1 Oliverpabstia sp.
GAAAGGGCAGTGCCGGAGGTATAATTTCTCTGAGAGTCATCTGCTGTGGACTGGTAGATCCGCGCTGCCAGCAGGATCACAGTAAGAGCCGAGATTGTAAAAACAAAAAATACTGTGACCGGAAACAGAAAATCAATGGCATGGCGCTTCTGGGATAATAATTTCATCGTTTATCGTCCCCTTTCTATGATCGTAACTTCCGGATAAATATTGGAGCCCTGGGTCCGGTAGTCCACAAAAAAGAGAGAATCGTCATAGATCAACCCGTAGTCTTTTTTGATAGCTTCCAGGCTTTCCGGATAGCGACCGGTTGTTGCATAACAGTAGGTGATATCCCGGTTCAGGGCCTGGGTGAGACTTTCCTTTTGTCTGCGGACCGTATTCTCTGAGAGAGAAGAAGTTCCAAGTGTAAACAACAGGATCAGAAAAAGAAAAAGCAACAGAGAAACCCACAGCTTTTTTCCGGGTATCCTCTGCGGGGAGGTTTGAAATCGATACATAAGCAGTTCCTCCTGTTAAATACCGGACATAATGCCCATCAGAGGAAGCATGACCGATAACAGAATGATACCGACGATCAGAGAAAGTCCGATGATCAGGGAAGGCTCCAGAACCGCCAGTGTGTTGCAGATCCGGGTATCGATTTCTTCCTGATACATATCTGACACCTGTTTCATGACCTGATCCATAGAACCTGTTTTTTGCCCGATCGATGCCAGGCGGGCGTAAGTACCGGTGAGGATTCCGGAGGAAAACAAAGCATGAGAAAGATCTTCGCCCTCATTCACCTGTTTTTGGCAAGCCTCCAGCTTTATCTGAAAATCAGGATCCTGATTCAACATGGCGGCAAGTTCCAGGCCGCGCTCCGGAGTCAGTCCGCTTCGAAGTGCCAGATTCATCACATCGGCAAACCGGCAGCCCGCCTGTTGCTGTGCCATAGACGAAAAGAACCGAAAATGTTTCGCGAATCTCGCAAGTACAGCCTTTCCTTTTTCCGTGCGGCTTCCGAAGAATAACGCAGCGGCGATGACGGCAAGAAGAATTACCAAAACGACAGAATAACGGCTGATAGCGTTACCGATATGCATCAGTGCACCGGAAAATCCGGTCATCTCGGTACCGAGCTGAACAAATACCTGGTTAAAGATCGGCATGACTTTTACGAGAAGTACCAGAATGACGACAAGCATCATACCGATCATGATCATCGGGTAAGTCACAGCGTTGCGGATGCTTTTTGCGATGCTGTCTTCCCGTTCATAGTGTTCGCTTAGTGCGGACATTACCTCATCCAGTGTGCCGGTTTCCTCACCGATTTGTACCATATGGACGAGATAAGAAGGAAATAAACCGGTTTCTTTCAGGGAAAGAGAAAAATCTGCGGTTTCCTGCAGGATATCCAGGATTTGCTGAAGAATATCTTTTTCCCGGTCGGATGTGGAATCTTCCAGCATGATGGTGATCCCTTCCAGTGGTGAGATACCGGAGTGAAGGATCATGGCCATCTGAGAACAGAAACCGGAAAGCTCCGGGTTGAAAAATGGCTGTTGTTTTTTATTCATAAAAACCTCCCTGTATCAGTAGGAATATTTTACTGTGTAGTTGCTGCCGTCGCCGATGTACTTTTTTACCGAAGAGGCACTGTTGCTGGCGGCCAGGGTGGGATCCATCAGGGACCAGTCCTTTCCGTCAAATTCTATGATGTTATCCACCCAGCCGACCTCGTGCAGATATACACTGATCCAGGCGTGATAGGCTTCTCCCGAATATCCCACTTCCAGTTTTGTGGGGATATGCTGGGAACGAAGCAGTGCTGTCATAAGGGAGGCATAGTCAAAACATATACCTGTCCCAGACTCCATTGTGGCATCGGGATCCGGAATATAGCCGGATGCCACTGTTTCTGCTTTCTGTGTGTCGTAAGTAATATTTTCTATTACATAGTGGTAAACCTGCTGTACATAGTCCAGATCGTCTGCAGAGTCATCAGACAGTGCCTGCCCCTTTTTGACTGCTTTGGAGTCTTTGGTAAACCAGACATACTGGTTGGGATAAAGATATGGCTGAAATTCATCTTTCAGGGTAACATTAAGGCTCTGAGAAAAGATCAGTGCATATTTATCATCAGTGACATTTTCGTAGAGGTCTGCCTGATAAGTGCCGTTGCTTCCGGATAATGGAAAAGTCTCATAACTTCCGTAGGAATCCGGGTTCAGTGTATAAGTGTATACCGTGCCATCCGGAGTGGTGATCTGTAACTTTACTTTGGAAACTTTGCCGTTGTAACAAAGCATAAGATAGCCGTTTTCAGTGTGGGAGGCATCCAGAGATGTGGTTTTGTCTCCGTATACAACAGTCTGACTGGCTTGCGGTGTACAGACATCAGTGTAAGTTTCACGGGAAGTTGTCTTTGTGTCACTTTTTGTTTCATCAGCAGTCTGTTTTCCGGGTGAGGAGCCGGAAGAACAGCCGGAGAGAGGAAAAAGAGTCAGCAAAAAAAGAAGCAGCAGATAAAGGGTACGCTGTTTTGTTATCATTTGTATCGCCTGTAAACTCCTTTCCTCTGTTATGTACTCCCGGAGTCTTTCTGCACTTTTTTAGAAATCAGATACAGAAAAATTCCGGGAGGATATGATGACTGGTTTTAGTATAGCATTTTTTGGGGGAGAATGCATCAGGTTTTATATTGAGTGAGTATCCATTGTTTCAGAATCGGGAACTGGCAGGGACCGGCAGAGAGTATCTTTTGATGAAAACTGTGAAGATGAAAGGTGTCACCGGCAAGTTCACGGACTTCCTGTTGCAGATCAAGAAACTGCAGATAGCCAAGGTAATATTTCAGGTAATTGGCGGGATCTTCCACGATCACCTGGTAGATCTCTTTCTGAATGGTGTTGTCTGTAATCCCCAGCTGCGACAGGAAGGTGGCGCAGCGTTCCTGATTCCAGCCGTTATAGTGGATTACGGTATCGAGAAGAGACATCATACAAAGATTCAGAGAGCGGTTAAGCCAGGCAAGCTGTCCGTCGGTGGAATCGGGCTGATAATAAGTATAGGCAAAGGATTCTGCATAAGTTGCCCATCCTTCCACGTAACCACCCATGGCCGGAAGGTATCGGACGGGATCCGGGGCGGAAGAAGCGAATGTGATTGTCTGATAAAGATGACCCGGAAATCCTTCGTGCGCCAGAGTGGTATATAGTTCCAGACCACTCATATTTGCGTGTCGGTTAATGTAAATGTCATTGGGACTTAAAGTGTCTATGGGTGGTGTCAGATAAAATGCCGGACTCAGATGTTCCTCCAGATCCGGATGCACATATTTGACTTCGTAGGAGGTGGAAGGAACAGCCGGAAAATCGGTCTGTATCTGTTTTTGCAGATCTTCCAGAATCTGTTCGGGAGAAGTTTCGGCGGCAGAGGGTGTAGAAGTAAAGGAAAGCCCGGAAGCAGCATCGATCAGCCCGGCAGAAAATGAGAATATCCCGGAGAGTGTCCCGGTTTGCGCTTTGGATATCGGAAGAAATACATCCTTTGCGAAGGTCGGTGTGGCAGTGCTGCTTCCCATAAGTTTTGTGGCAAGGGAGAGATCGGTCTGAAACTGGTGAATCAGGCGGGACTGGATCTCAGGTACGGTGTCGTAGATACCGCAGCTGCTTTTGATCAGGTATTCGTAGTAGACTTTACCACCGGCGAACTGACAGAGTCCTCCGGGATTCTTCCCGCTTCCTTTCAGCAGATACAGACCATCGATCAGAGACTGATAGGCAGGAAGTACCTGACCGGTGAGAATCTGGTTGTGCAGTTTCTGATAGGCGGCTTTTTTTTGCTCAGAGATACCGGAAAGAGACTGGATCTTTTCGGAAAAGACGGAGGCCAGGTAATTATCGTCCGGGTCTTTGATAAATGTGCTGCATTGACTGATGATGCGGTCTGCAGTGGCATCACTCATGAAAGTACCGTTTTGTGCTTTCAGTTTTTCAAAAGAAAGGATGCTTTCGAGATAGCTGTCCACAGACGTAAGAAGCTTCAGGTAATTCCGGACATCGTCTTCTTTTCGAAAAGTGTATTCTGCGAGAAGAATGGGGAGTTGAGCCTGGGTCCCGAGGGAGGGACTTAGGGCTTCATCCAGAAGATATTGTCTGGCAGGAAGAAGCTGTGTTTCGTAGTAAAGAGAGAGAATCTGCTGAGTCAGCCGGTTATCGGGACTGAGATCTCTGGCGGGAAAGGCATTTATCATGGTTCGTCTGTTTTCAAGGAGAATCTTCTGACCGGAGAGCTGTGTGGGATCGAAGGTTCCGAGAGAGAGGGAATAATCTTTGATGCCGGAGGATTCAGGGTAGGCAAGTGTGTAGTGAAGGTTAAGCGGATTGCCGGATATGTCGGTGGTAAAGATGGTGTTGGTACAGGCGCGGAAGCGGCGGTTGATGAAGTAGGAGTAGGTAAGCGTGCGCACCACAAGAAAGGTCAGAAAACAGATCAGAAACAGAAGGGGGATGAAGAATTTTTTGGAAAGTTTCGGATTATGCATAGGACTCCATGAGGGCGGGAATTACTATCAGTGTATGGGAATCAATGCCAAAATATGTTATAGTTGTTTCAGACAGAAAGGAGACGAAGTGTATGTGTGAGAATGTGTATGATATGATTATTGTAGGTTCCGGACCGGCGGGGCTGACGGCGGGGATTTATGGGAAACGTGCCGGGTTGAAGGTGGTTATCCTGGAGAGTGGTTTTATTCAGGGCGGTCAGATCGTGAATACGTATGAGGTGGATAATTATCCGGGGATGCCGGGAATCAGTGGACTGGAACTGGCAGAAAAGCTGAAGGAGCATGTGACCGGGCTTGGCGTAGAGATTGCGAGAGGGAAGGTGAAAGGAATTTCACTGGACGGAGAGTGGAAGATCGTGCACACAAAGAAGGCAGATTATCGTGGTAAGGCGGTTATTCTGGCGGCGGGTGCAGTTCACCGGAAGCTGGAAGTTCCCGGTGAGGAAGAACTGGCAGGGATGGGAGTCTCTTACTGTGCAACCTGTGACGGGGCGTTCTTTAAAGATAAGACAGTGGCTGTTGTCGGCGGCGGGGATGTGGCTGTGGAAGATGCAATTTTCCTGGCGAGAGGCTGTAAACAGGTGTATCTGATTCACCGAAGGGATCAGCTGCGGGCGGCACAGGTGTTACAGGATGCGTTGAAAGATTTCCACAATATTACCTGTATCTGGGATACCACGGTGGAAAAAATTGGCGGAGAGCAGCAGGTGCAGTGGATAACTCTGAAACAGACAAAGACCGCAGAAGAGTATCAGCTGGATGTGGATGGTGTCTTTATTGCAGTGGGAACCGTACCGGATACCGGGTTTGTAAAGGAACTGGTAGATTTGGATGAGCATGGATATATCAAAGCCGGCGAGGATGGAAGAACCGGTGTGTCGGGTATCTACGCAGCGGGAGATATCAGAACCAAGGAACTGCGCCAGATTATTACAGCAGCTGCAGACGGGGCAAACTGTGTGAATTCTGCGCAGCAGGATCTGTATAAAAGATAACAGAAGCGGAAATGAATATGGAAATCACCATGAGTATGTCCTATGTGAAAATACTGCTGAGAAACCTGTGAAAACAGCGATAAAAAGGGGCTTTTGTTAAAAAGTACTAAGTTGTGTCTGAAATTCACACAATTAAGGTGGATAGTGAAAAAGTTATACTCCGGTTATCCACATAGGAAAATACTGGAAATGCCGTAAAATCAAGTTATACACAAAGTTATCCACTTTATCCACATTTTTTCATGTGGACAACCGTGATTTACATAACGAAAAAGGAAACAAATGTTTTGTGAATAAGTGATAAATCGATGTTTCGACAAAAAGAGTGTGGAAAAACTATTGACTTTTTTATAGTCAAATAGTAAAAAAAAATACAGTGAATTTTCAAACAATTTGCGGGAATTAAAAAAAGAAGCCAGGGTTCAGCCCCCGGCTCCTTTCATTCTCTTGATCACTTTCAGTCTCGTAAATTCCTCTCTCTCCTTCTCCTCCAGCGCATTACTGATATCCTTCGTCAGCTGCTTGTAATGAGGAATCGTGATATTCTTCAGCGCGTTTGCCCGCTTCTGTGTCTTCTTGATATTCGCTGCCAGCCGGTACGCTGCATTTTCCACCATGGAAAGTCGGATCGTCAGTTCCTTCACCTTTTCAAACGCCTGCTTAGCCGCATCCAGAGACTCCTTCGTACTGTAAAACGCATACGTCGGGGCATCCCCGGAAGGTTCCGATTCCACCAACGGAATCTCCGCACCCATGATGCTTCTGGTCTTGATACGGATCGAATCCTCAATGGGAACTGTATAAGAAATCGTCTGTACGGTATTAATACCGATTTCCATATTTGCCCTCTGCAACGCCGCATACGCCTCACGGAAGGTCACATCGATCTGCGACTGGATACCCTTCGCCTCATCAATCAGGTTCATCATTTCACGGATCAGAATATTTCGCTTCTTATCCATCAGGTCAAATCCCTGGAGAGAAAGAGCCAGAGAATTCTTGGCAAGGATCAGATTTCCCTTGGTAGGGAAGGTATTTGGATCCATAAAAACCCCCCTTTTATTCCATCATAGACTTCGCGTCAGCGACAGCCTGTTCCACAAGATCAATGTCGGTCGGCTGATAATATTGATTCAGCACCTTCGTATCGATACGGTCAAGTTCCTCTTTCGGAAGCAGACCGAGCAGTTTCCAGCCGATATCCAGCGTTTCTGTGATCATACGGTTTTCCATCGGTCCCTGACCGACAAATTCATGTTCAAAAGCATTTCCGAAAATCAGATATTTCTTATCCAACGGAGAGAGTTCATCTTCACCGATAACGGAAGCAAGTGCTCTGGCATCTCCTACTTTTGCGTAGCAGGAAAACAGCTGGTTTGCCACATCCTGATGGTCTTCTCTGGTATATCCCTTACCGATACCATCCTTCATCAGACGGGACAGAGACGGCAGTACGTTGATCGGTGGATAGATCGCCTGTCCGTGAAGCTGTCGGTCCAGAACGATCTGACCTTCGGTGATATACCCGGTCAGGTCAGGAATCGGGTGGGTGATATCGTCGTTTGGCATGGTCAGGATCGGAATCTGCGTAACCGATCCGGTGCCGCCATGTACGATACCGGCACGCTCATAAAGGGTGGCCAGTTCACTGTAGAGGTAACCCGGATAACCTTTACGGGAAGGAATCTCACCCTTGGAGGAAGATACCTCTCGCATCGCCTCACAGAAAGAAGTGATATCGGTGAGGATGACCAGAATATGCATACCTTTTTCAAAAGCCAGATATTCGGCGGCGGTCAGTGCCACTTTCGGAGTGATCAGTCGCTCAACGACCGGATCATTTGCCAGGTTCAGATACATGACTACGTGGTCAGAAACACCGCTTTCCTCGAAGGTACGGCGGAAGAACTCAGCCACGTCATATTTGACACCCATCGCCGCAAAAACGATGGCGAATTTTTCATCGGTATTGTCACCAAGAGAAGCCTGCTGTACGATCTGTGCGGCAAGCTGGTCATGGGGAAGACCGTTTCCGGAGAAAATCGGAAGCTTCTGTCCGCGGATCAGGGTTGTCAGACCGTCGATGGCGGAGATGCCGGTGCGGATATAGTTACGCGGATATTCACGGGTGACCGGATTTAATGGCAGACCGTTGATATTTGCTTTGGTGTCTGCCACGATCGGTCCCAGACCGTCGATCGGGTTGCCGATACCGTCGAAGGTACGTCCCAGGATCTTCTCGGAAAGACCGATTTCCATGGGATGCCCGGTCAGACGGGTGTGGGTGTTGTCGAGAGACATATTGTCGGATCCCTCAAAAACCTGGATCACAGCTTTGTCCTCATAGACCTCCACGATTCGTCCCAGTTTCTTTTCTTTTCCATCGATGGTAAATTCTACGATTTCCTCATATGCTGCATTTTTTACTCCCTCCAGAACTACCAGAGGACCGTTGATTTCACTTAAGCCAAGATATTCAATTGCCATATTTCCATCCTCCTTATCCGTTCTTTTCCAGTACTTTATCGTAGAAGATATCAACAGCTTTTTTATAATCGTCAAACATTTCCGGTTTGTCGTTTGGCACATCGTATTTGATGGCGATGATCTTTTCGAAAATATTGTCCTCTTTCAGGACAGACATAGGCATACCCATGGTTACCAGGGCTTTTGCTTTTTTATACAGATATAAAATGATTTCCATCATCTTATACTGTTTTTCCAGCGGGACACAGGTGTCATCTGCGTGGAATGCGTTCTGCTGTAAGAATCCCAGACGGATCACACGGGCGATCTCGAGGATCAGTTTCTGGTCATCCGGAAGAACGTCACTGCCGATCAGTTTTACGATTTCCATCAGGCTGCTTTCCGTATTAAGAAGAGCCATGATCTGGTTTCTGAGATCGATAAAGTTTTTATTTACATGGGTCTGGTACCATGGTGCCAGATCGTTCAGATATTCGCTGTAACTGGTCAGCCAGTGGATCGCCGGGAAATGTCGTGCATAAGCCAGCGACTTGTCCAGTCCCCAGAAGCAGCGGACAAAACGTTTGGTATTCATCGTGACCGGTTCGGAGAAATCACCGCCCTGCGGGGATACAGCCCCGATGATCGATACGCTTCCTTCGGTTCCGTTAAGATTTTCCATCATGCCAGCTCTTTCATAGAAGGCAGACAGACGGGAAGCCAGATAAGCCGGGAAACCTTCCTCTGCCGGCATCTCTTCCAGACGGCCGGAGAGTTCACGGAGGGCTTCTGCCCAACGGGAGGTAGAGTCTGCCATAATAGCCACATCGTAACCCATATCACGGTAATATTCCGCCAGCGTCAGACCGGTGTAGATGGAAGCCTCACGGGCAGCCACCGGCATGTTGGAGGTATTCGCGATCAGGGCCGTACGATTCATCAGGGGATGACCGGTCTTCGGATCCACCAGTTCTCCGAATTCCTCCAGTACCTGAGTCATCTCGTTTCCACGTTCACCGCAGCCGATATAGATGATGATATCTGCATCGGACCACTTGGCGATCTGGTGCTGGGTCATGGTTTTTCCGGTACCGAAACCACCGGGAACAGCGGCGGTGCCGCCTTTTGCGATCGGGAACATGGTATCCAGGATACGCTGACCTGTGATCAGCGGCCTGGATGCCGGGAAACGTCTTTTGGTCGGACGGGGAACACGGATCGGCCATTTCTGGCACAGGGAGAGTTCCTTTGTGGTTCCGTCGGCAAGTTCCAGTGTGACGATCGGATCCACGATCGTGTAAGCACCATCAGGGGCTGCTTTGATAACAGTTCCCTCCACATCCGGAGGAACCATGGATCGATGAAGGATACTTGCGGTTTCCTGGGTTTCCGCGATGACGGTTCCTCCGGTTACATGATCGCCCTCGGATACGGTTACATGAACATTCCATTTTTTGGAGGTATCCAGAGAATCGACGCTGACACCACGGGTGATATATTTGCCGGAGCGGGCAGCAATCTCACTTAGCGGACGCTCGATACCGTCGAAAATGTTGTTCAGGATTCCAGGTCCCAGTGTTACGGAGATGGCATCACCGGTTCCCACAACTTCCGCGCCGGGTTTCAGACCGGTGGTCTCCTCGAAGACCTGTACAGTGGTGGCTTTCTTTGACAGGGAGATGACTTCCCCTACCAGATGCTCCTCACCCACATGTACCATCTCAGACATACGAAGACCAGTATTTCCCTTCAGGTAAATAACTGGTCCGTTGATTCCATAAATGATTCCTTTTTTATTCATCTGTCATACCTCCGGCAAAGACAAATTCTTCTTTTGCTTCCCTGAGTAAAGTAGCAAATGAGTTGTCTATCAATATATTTTTGGAGTGGATCACGGCGCGCATACCGCCCATGAAAGCTTCTCTGGATACTACCGGGGCAAAGCCAAAGCGTGCGGCAAGTTCCGGGATCCAGTTCTGGTCTGCGGGATCAAGATAAACCACAAGGGCATCTTCTCCGGCAAAGTCGCGGGCTTCCTGGATCCGCTGGGAGAGATATTCCAGATATTCCGGTGTGGAGCGAAACTGTGCAAGACGCTCCGCCACATCGTGAAACAGCTGCTGCTTGATCTCTTCGGTCTTATCGGAAAGAAGACGGCGGTATTCCAGCTGTCTGGCAGAGACGGTTTTGTTGATTTCGCGTTTGAGATTGTCGGTTTCCGCCTGAATATGAGACTGAATCTGCCGTTCTTTGGTCTCTTTATGTTCCTGGAAAATCTTATCCAGGGCTTCCTGATGCTGTGTCTGCACCTGCTGTGCCTCCTGCATGGCACTGTCGATGGAGGCTGTATAAAAATGCTGTAATTTTTCTTCGATAGTCAATGTATTCACCCTCTTTGATTTATAGTTTTAGGTAACTGTTCAGTACCTTCACAGTTACGGGCCAAAATGCATTTAAAATCACCTTCGGTGATGGCATTTTGGCTTGTATGTCTCGGGATTTTGGCATATTCATGCCAAAACACCTCGCGGTACAGTGGCTACTGAATAGTTACAGTTTTAGTCCAATGGCTTCGTTGACATAAGAGGTGATAAAATCCGGTTTCCGGCCGGTACCGTGACGGTCGGGGATCTCCACGATCAAAGGTACCTTGTGATGGAGTTTCACCTCATCCACAATTTCCGGGAATTCTCTGCCGAACTTTTCTGTAAGCAGAAGAATCCCGATTTCTTTATCAGCCAGAGCCGTTTCCAGAGCGGTGCGCAGTTCTTCTCTTTCGTGCACCACCACACCGTCCACCCCGGCGAGCCGCATGCCCGTCTGGGTGTCGATGTTGTCACTGATCAGATACATTTTCATAAAGCAAAACCTCTTTGTAAGGATTAAAGTTTACCTAAGATCATGAAGGAAATGATCAGACCATACAGAGCAATACCTTCTGCCATGGCTACGAAGATCATGGATTTACCGAACAGGGAACCGTCTTCGCTGATAGCACCCAGGGCTGCACTTGCAGAACTTGCTACGGCGATACCGGAACCGATACCGGACAGGCCGGTTACGAGAGCGGCACCGAGATAACCAAGACCGGTTGCAAGACCACTTCCGGCTGCGTCAGTAGCAGCCTGTACGTTCTGCGCACCGGCGAACATGGCGATGGTTCCTACAAGGAGTGTGCCAAAGAAGAAGAAACAGTTGACTGCCAGAGACTTTTTGTAACGTTTTTTGTTTCTCTCACCCAGAAGAAATGCGCCTCCCGGGATGATGATGCTGAGAATCAGTGCTGCGGCGGTAAGAATTTCGATAATAGTTGACATAATAATATCCTCCTGCTTATTTATTTTTGGATTTTTTTAAAAATGGCTGAAAAGCTCTTCCGTTTCCTTTATAGAAACGGCTGAACATCTCATAATATTCCAGACGGAGAACCTGGATAGCTACGATCAGGCCTTCCATCGCGGTAACGAAAATATTGCCGAGGATCACGACGATCCAGTTCGGGCTTCCGGCTTCTGCACCGGCAAGCATCAGTACGACTTCCATCATAGCGGCATGGCTGACGGCGAAAGCGCCGATACGGACGAAAGAAAGGGTGTTGGACAGATAACTTAACATGACTTCGAAGAGTTCAAAAAAGCTCTGTACAAAATACATGCCCTTACTTCCTTCGATGACGGGACTTTCTTTTTTCACCATTCTTGCCAGAGGCTCCTTCAGCATAATGATCACTAACGGAATACCGAACATCACGCCGAGAACCGCACCCGCGGGAAGGGTGTGACCTGTCATAAACAGGAAGATCACAGCAACCAGGGAACCGTAGAACACCAGTCCTGCCATAGCATTCTGGTCAAACCAGATGCCTTCTACATCTTTCATGCGAACGGCATTAATAATATGAAAGATCATTGTAATCAGGATCAGGAACATACCGAAAGCGATTGCAACGACAAATACCGTATTTAACGTACCAAGGAACGGCAGATTGGACATCGCCTCCACTGGACGCAGCCAGAGCGCGGGGATCACATCTTCAAAACCGAAGATGCTGCCGAACATCAGACCGAAGAAAGTGGAGAAAATACCTGCAGTGCCGATAATGGCCGCCAGATCCATCTTCTTAAACTTATATAGAAGAAATCCGCCGATCACCAGGCAGGCTCCCTGACCGGCATCACCGAACATCGCACCGAAGATAAACATATAGGTCAGTGCCACGAAGATCGTAGGATCCATCTCGTGATAGGACGGCAGACCGTACATTTTCACAAACATTTCAAAGGGACGGAAGATCTTCGGATTCTTTAACTTGGTCGGCGGTTCGCCGTGTGCTGTGGAATACGGATCTGTCTCTACGAAACAGTAGAGATTCTGATCATCCGCGATTTCTTTCTGAAAAGCTGTGGCATCTGTGACAGACATCCAGCCGCACAGGATATAAAAGACTTCCCGGTTATCCTCTTTGGTGCAGGCGGCAAGCCGGCGGACATCAAAGTTGCGGGACTGACTTTCCAGTTTCCGTGTGGCTGCATAGAGCTTTTCACCCTGCTTTTGCAGCAGTTCGGCAATGGTATCCTGCAGTTTTGCCAGCTCTTTTTCTGTCTGTTGCAACTGTCCGGCTAACTGTGCCTGTACCTGAGACGGAATGCCGTAAAGCTTTTCGGGAACATCCAGCTGTTCAAAATGCATGGATGCGTAGACTGCATCGATCCGGTCAGTCACTTTGGTCGGGCAGAAATAAAAGCCCCAGATATACCGGTCATTTTTCTGGCAGGGGTAAAAGAGCGTCTCTTCACTGCCATACACATACGTTTCAAATTTGTTGTAATATTCCCTGCTGATACGACCAAAGCGGCAGGTCATATAGCGGAACTGCAGAAAACGGGAAATATCAAAGTCAAGTGAGAGGAAGGGTTCCAGCTGTGTCAGGAGTTCTTCCAGTTCTTTTTTCTGATCTTCCAGTTCTTTTTTCTGTTCGTTGATTCGGGTCAGCTGTTGATCGAAGGATTCGATCAATGCGACCGCTTCATCCAGTGTCATGGTGAGATTCTTCTGGATGTTTCCGGAGTCCAAAAGCTTTTCATATTCCAGTGCTTTTGCCAGAAGTCCTTTGTAGGGATTGATCTGCAGATAAGGAGTCAGTGTTTTTAACGTCTGCAGCTGTGCAAGAGCATTTTCCAGATGGATCTCGTATCGGGAAAGATACTGATCCACCACCCGGTCAATATCGGCTTTTGGTCCGGTGATGCTTACAAATTGCATTTTTTCAATCATAGTTACATCCCCCGGTGTTTTTTTGCTTACGATTTCGAGATATAGCGCATGGTGTCTTCCGGCGGGATACTGTAACGAATACATTCGAGTACCGTTGTCAGCCGGTCGATCTCATGTTCTTTGTGATAGAGGTAGCAGTAGATCGTGGATACCGAATAAGGATCCGCTTTGCTTTCTCCGGAAAGGACATGTTTCATGATGCTGCTGTACATCTCTTCAAGCGTATGTGAGTTCAGTTTTTCGTAACGTCGTCCATAGTAGGTCCGGTCAAGAAGCGATTCGAAAGCTGTCATCGTCTCAGCTTCTACCAGAGCGGCGATATCTTTCTTATGCAGCTTGTAATTCACAGGAATCAGCAGTGCATAGACATCGGCAGCGGTCATATGGTAATACTGTTTGGAACGGTAGATCCACTGAAGATTCAGCAGATCAAATTTGTTCCCGTAGGCTTTGGTGATCTCTTCCAGGTTCTTTTTGGAGAGAATCTTGTCTTTTGTCTTCCATATGGCAGAAAAATAAGAAAGATCCAGTGCCATCTCGTAGTCAAAAAGCGTTGGTGTTTCCAGACCGGACAGCGCTGTCAGCGGCTGGTGATAACTGGTTCCCCGCAGATGACTGACAAATTCTTCAATGGACCGGGACGCGGTCAGCAGGTTGATATCCAGCTGTGAGTGCTTATCGAAGAATGGTTTGAATAAAGAAAGATCCAGATTTACATCTCTGTGGTCAAAGATCTTATTCAGACATTCTTTCATGATGGACACTTCGTATCGTCCGAAATAAAGATTGAGGAATTTGCGCTGCTCCATGTTGGAAAATTGATAAATCTTGGTAAAATCGCGATAAATCGAATTCACCAGAAGCTGTTCAATCTTTCCACGGTGCAGAGCCTCTTCTGAGAGAGAGTCCAGGATCGCTTCATAAGCGGGCTGCTGTTTCAGATAGGCAACTGCCTGGGGAACGCTTTTGAGTTCTGCCAGTTCCCGGTACTGATCGTCAGTCAGCAGTCTGCTCTGCATGGCTCGGATCTTCGTGGTCAGACCACTGTAAGATAATAATGATCCCATATACTTCACATCCTGATTATTTTGTGGTAAATCTTGTCACATAATGCATCTTTATGTTCCTTATAATAAGCATCCATGTGCTTAAGGGAACGTTCGGTGGAGGTTTTCAGGTGTTCCAGTTCCCGATCCGCCTGTTCCTGCAAAGTGCGTTTGGCAGCTTCCAGTGCTCTGGCAGCCTGAGCATCCGTATCGTTATCATAAGTAGAGGTACGTTCCTCGGCCGCGTTGTCCTGACGTCGGGTTTCTTCGACAGCAGATTCCATAATACGGGAAGCGGCTGTCTCGATTTCAGACAATTTGTCGATTACAGATTCCATTTTTCCCTACTCCTTTGTTTAAAATTTATCATTATCATACACCTATTCAATCAAAAAGTAAATCAGAACTGTCTATATGTATACAAATTATTGGAAATGTATAACAAATTTATTCATATTCATAATGAAAAATAGTCCTTTCCAAGTATGCCTCTTTTATAGTAGAATAAAGCGCGACATAGCTGTTTTACACAAGAAAATACCTGGAGGGAAATATATGAGGTTAAGGAATATACGCGGCTCTAAAGAGACGATTGCAGCCAGCGATTATGTGGTACAGGAACCGGAGACACACAAGGGAACATGGGGGCAGCTTTTTGGCAATGAGCAGCCGGTACAGATTGAAGTGGGAATGGGAAAGGGACGTTTTATCATGGATATGGCGCGCCTGCATCCGGACCGTAATTTTGTGGGGATCGAGATGTATGACAGTGTACTGCTCCGTGCGGTGCAGAAGAGAGAACAGCTCGAAGAAGATCTGCCAAACCTGTATTTTATCCGTATGGATGCACGAAATCTGCCGGATGTCTTTGAGAAAGGAGAAGTGGATAAGATCTATTTGAATTTTTCGGATCCATGGCCGAAGGAGCGTCATGCAAAACGCCGTCTGACTTCCTGCCAGTTTTTGGAGCGTTACGACAAGATCCTGGCACCGGAGGGAACGGTAGAGTTCAAGACCGATAACCGCCCACTGTTTGAGTTCTCACTGGAAGAAGTGAAAGAAGCAGGATGGTTTCTGGACGCTTCGACTTTTGATCTTCATCATGATGCAAAGCTGATGGAAGGAAATGTAATGACCGAATACGAAGAAAAATTCTCCCGGGCGGGAAACCCGATCCATAAAATGATCATTCACCGATAAGAAGAGAAAATGATCCGGCGCAGCGGAATAACCCGCTGTGGACCGGATTCTTTCTCCTTCATATCATATTATAACAACAGAACTTTGAAGGATCCGTGAGAAGATGGGAAAAAAATGCTGTTGCCGCAACCGCTTCTACGACTGGAGCTACAACAACCCCAGGATCGACCGCAAACTGACTGATCTGCACAAACGTCTGTCAGAACTGGACGATATCCTGTGTGCGAGAAAGAAAAGTGAAAAAAAACGAAAAAAATTGTAAAAAAAGACTTGCATTTTTCTATACGGATGATATAATAGTTCTTGCGTTACAGATACAAGCGCCTTTAGCTCAGCTGGTAGAGCAGTAGACTCTTAATCTATTTGTCCAGGGTTCGAATCCCTGAAGGCGCACTTAAAGCACTGTTTTCGATGACATGGAGCATCGGGGACGGTGCTTTTTTAATGTCTGATACGAAAATTCAAAATCTATAGGTCGAAAAAGACCTTCTGAATAAACAAAGAAAAGGAGAAAACTTATGAACCGAGATGTACCGTTAAAAAAATACGCAAAAAAAATGAACCACTCCTACACCTTCGGCGCTTTCCCGACGATCGAACTGCTGAAAAATCAGCCGGAACATGTGCTGAAAGTCCTGCTTCACCCGGATATGAACAGTGAGACTCAACTGGAGATCATCACTGACCTGTGTAACCGGCACAATATACCGATCGAACGGGCCGCAAAAGTGGTTGAAAAGCTCAGAGACAAAGAGAACATCTTCGCTGTCGGTGTGTTTGAAAAATACACGAACCAGCTGGATCCAACAGCGGATCATATTGTTCTTGTCAACCCGAGTGATATGGGGAATATGGGAACGATCATCCGGACAAGCATCGGTTTTGGTATCGAAAATCTTGCGATCATAGAGCCGGGTGTGGATGTATTTAACCCGAAAGTAGTACGGGCCTCGATGGGATCTTTGTTTCAGTTGAATTTCTGTTATTTCCCAAGCTTCGAAGCCTACAAAGAACAGGCGGGTAACAGAAGCCTTTATCCGTTTATGCTAAAGGGAGCTGTGCCGCTGCAGGAGCTTCAGAGAGACACCACTGAGACCTACTCCCTGATCTTCGGAAATGAAGCCACCGGACTGCCGGACAGTTTTGCGGATGAAGGCCAAAGTGTGGTGATCCGTCATACCGATCATATCGATTCGTTAAACCTGGCCCTGGCTACCGGCATCGGTATCTACGAATTCACAAAATGATAAAAATAACTAAAAAAGATATAAAAAATATCTAAAAAAGACAGGTTTCGAGCCGGGAAATTTTAAGAAAACCTGGAAAAATGAAAAATAGCATAAAAAATACACAGGATTTTGTGAATAATAAAACGACTAATGGTCAGTTTCGCTAAAATACGAGAAAAATTGACAAAAACAAACATGAAAAATAGGAATGTTGACAAATGAAAAATTCAGAAGTAAAATTTGTAAAACTTTGGATTTATGGAGAGGATATAAATTCAGAAGTTTTAAGTGACTATTCAGTAGGTAATATCCCACGAGGGTACTGAACAGTTACGTTTTGCTTATTAAAAGTTAAGGAAAGGGAGGGAGAGAAACGGATTTAGCAAGTAAATTACTGGAAGAGCTGAACTGTGACACTGCCTTTACGATCCCCCTGTTTGGAGGAATTGAAATCGCAGAGTCGGTGGTTGTAACCTGGATCATTATGGCTGCACTGGTAATAATTTCCATATTACTTACACGCAATCTCCAGGTGGAACCTGAAAACATCAGTAAACGCCAGCTGGCACTGGAAACAGTGATCGGTGTCATACAGGATTTCTTCAAAGATATTCTTGGAGAAAAAGGAAAAATGTATATTCCTTATCTGATGTCGGTAGCCATTTATATTGGCGTAGCCAATCTGATTGGTATTCTGGGATTTAAACCACCAACTAAAGACATGAATGTAACAGCAGCTCTGGCAATCATGAGCATTGTATTAATTGAATTTGCCGGAATCCATGCAAAAGGCGGAAAAAAGTGGCTGAAGAGTTTTGCAGAACCTACACCGGTGGTGTTGCCGATCAACATCCTGGAAATCTTCATCCGACCGGTATCCCTTTGTATGCGATTATTCGGTAACGTACTGGGTTCCTTCGTTGTCATGAAACTGATCGAAGCAGTAGCCCCTGTACTGGTGCCTGTACCGTTGACCTGTTATTTTGATATTTTCGACGGACTGATCCAGGCATATGTGTTTGTCTTTCTGACAGCACTGTTTATCAAAGAAGCTATTGAGTAAACTTAATTGGAAAAGAGAAAAGGAGAAAACATTATGTTAGTAGCAATCGGAGCAGCAGTAGCAGTATTAACAGGTATCGGAGCAGGACTGGGAATCGGTCTGGCAACAGGTAAAGCAGTAGATGCAATCGCAAGACAGCCGGAAGCAGAAAGCAAAATCAGCAAATCCCTTCTTCTTGGTTGTGCACTGGCAGAGGCAACCGCTATTTACGGTTTCGTTATCGGTCTGCTGATCATCTTCTTCCTTGGCTAATCACCATTACCGAAACATGAGAAAAACGAGAAAGGCAGGTGAGTAAAGGGTGTTACGGATAGACTTAAATCTGGTTTGGACCATTATCAACGTCATCATTCTCTACCTTTTACTGAAAAAGTTCCTGATCAAACCGGTAACTGCGATCATGGATAAGAGAGAGCAGATGGTGAAACAGGGTCTGGAAAGTGCCAGAGCCCAGGAGAGCCAGGCGAAGGAACTGAAGGTTAAATATGAAGAAGCCCTTGCATCTGCGAAGGAAGAATCTCTCCAGCTGGTTGAGAAAGCCAGAGGAAATGCCCAGGTGGAATATGACCGTATTCTGGGTGAAGCGGATGAACAGGCGAAAAAGATAAAAGAAGCGGCCAGAAAGGATGTGGAACTGGATCGGGAAAAAGCAATGAAAGAGATGCAGTCCGAAGTTGCAGGACTTGCTCTTACCGCAGTATCCCGTATCCTGCAGGAAGGTACTGATCCACAGAGTGACGGTGCGCTGTATGAACAATTTTTGAAAAAAGCAGGTGAGGCCAATGACACAGACCGCTGATCGTTATGGAAAAGTGCTTTATGATCTGAGAGTTCCCGCAGAAGATGTGGAACAGATGAAAGCGGCTTTGTGTGCGGCGCCTCAGCTGGTGAAAATTCTCAATGATCCGACTCTTACCAAAGAGGTAAAGCATGAGATTATAGAAACAATATTCCCGAAGAGCTTACACAACTTTTTAAAGACAGTCAGTGACCGGCGAAGATGTGATCAGATCGATGACATGCTGGAAAGCTACAGGGCCTGTGTGAGAAAGGAAAAGGGAATTGTGGCCGCTACGCTGTACTGTGTCCATGAGCCGGATGAGAATCAGAAAGCTCAGATGGAACAGTTCGTCAGGAGAACCTATGGCGTCAATGGCGTGGAAATGACTGTTGAACAGCAGCCGGACCTGATCGGAGGATTTGTTCTTCGTGTGGGGGACCGGGAATTTGACTGGAGTCTGCGCGGCAGAGTCCGTCAGCTGCAACAACGATTGATCCGGAGGTGAAAGAAATGAGCACAATCAGCTCAGAAGAAATTATTTCCATTCTGAAAGAGAAAATCGAAAATTACGATGCCATGTGTCAGGAACAGGAAACCGGTAAGGTTATCAGTGTCGGTGACGGAATCGCAACGATCTATGGAATCGATCATGCGATGTACGGCGAGATCGTAACTTTTGAAAATGGCGAAAAAGGAATGGTTCAGGATATCCGTCAGGATACCATCGGATGTATCCTGTTCGGTAAAGATACAGGAATCAAAGAAGGTACCCGTGTGGTACGTACGAAAAAGAAAGCCGGAATCCCGGTCGGTGAAGGATTTGTCGGCAGAGTTATCAATGCGCTGGGTGAGCCGATCGACGGAAAGGGAGCTGTAGAAGAAGACGACTACTATCCGGTAGAAAGAGAAGCACCTGGTATTATTGAGAGAAAATCTGTCAGTGTTCCTATGGAGACCGGTATCTTGTCTATCGACTCCATGTTCCCGATCGGACGTGGACAGCGTGAGCTGATCATCGGTGACCGTCAGACCGGTAAGACAGCGATCGCAACCGATACCATCTTAAACCAGAAAGGCAAAGACGTAATCTGCGTCTACGTTGCCATCGGTCAGAAAGCATCTACGATTGCAAAACTGGTAAATACACTGACCAAACATGATGCTATGGATTACACCATCATCGTTTCTGCTACAGCCAGCGACTGTGCACCGTTACAGTACATTGCACCTTATTCGGGAACCGCTATGGCAGAATATTTTATGCACAAAGGAAAAGACGTACTGATCGTATACGATGATCTGTCCAAACATGCGGTTGCATACCGTGCCCTGTCCCTGTTGCTGGAGCGTTCTCCGGGACGTGAAGCTTATCCGGGTGACGTATTCTATCTGCATTCCAGACTGCTGGAACGTTCCAGCCGGCTGAGCGATGAAGAAGGCGGCGGATCTATCACAGCACTGCCGATCATCGAGACACAGGCGGGTGACCTGTCGGCCTATATCCCGACAAACGTTATTTCCATCACAGACGGTCAGATCTTCCTGGAAAGTGATCTGTTTTTCTCCGGTATGCGTCCGGCCGTAAACGTTGGTCTTTCCGTATCCCGTGTAGGTGGTGCGGCACAGACAAAAGCCATGAAGAAAGCAGCAGGAAGTATCCGTATCGACCTGGCCCAGTACCGTGAGATGGAAGTATTTACCCAGTTCAGTTCCGATCTGGATGAGACAACCAAAGCGCAGTTACAGTATGGAAAATGTCTGATGGAACTGTTAAAACAGCCATTATGTAATCCGCTTTCCATGCCACAGCAGGTTATTACTCTGGTAGCTGCAACACATAAAGTTCTGGTAGATGTGGAAGTAAGCAAACTGAAAGCATTCCAGATGGATATGCTGCAGTATTTTGCAGATATGCATAAAGAGATCATCGATGAACTGAATGATAAAAAAGTTCTCAGCGATGAACTGACAGAAAAGATCGTAGAAGTGGCAGAGGAATTCAAGAAGAGCAGGTGTTAATATGGCAAATGTAAAAGAGATACAGGACCGGATCAAGAGTATCCAGGACACCATGAAGATCACCAATGCGATGTACATGATCTCATCATCCAAGATGAAGAAAGCAAAGAAAGCGCTGTCAGATACAGAGCCCTATTTCTTTGAGATGCAGTCCGCGATCCGCCGTATCCTGCGTCATGTGCCGGATATTGAGCATGCTTTCTTCGATGAGAGACCGGAGATTCCGAAAAAAGACCGGAAGATCGGTCACATCATCGTAACAGCAGACAAAGGACTGGCAGGTGCTTATAACCATAACGTGATCAAGATGGCAGAAGAGCAGCTGCAGTGGGAAGGAAAACACAGTCTGTTTGTTCTTGGAGAACTGGGTCGGCAGTATTTTTCAAAGAAAACACTGCCGGACGTGTCTGTGGATATGGATTTCCACTTTACGGTTCAGAAGCCTTCCATGCACCGTGCCCGTATGATCGGGCTGCGTATGGTAGAGGAATATCTGGAAGGAAAACTGGATGAGATCCATGTGATCTACACCAACATGGAAAATGCTGTGACCAATGAGACACAGACTTTTCAGCTGCTTCCGTTAAAGAAAGCTTCGTTCCATACCGAACTGAAAATGGGAATTCCGTCGGATGTACATCATGAGGAGATCATGCTGGTACCGTCCGCAGATGAAGTGTTACATACCATCATTCCGAACTATGTAGTGGGAACGATATACGGCTGTCTGGTAGAATCCTACTGCAGCGAGCAGAACGCCCGTATGACAGCCATGGATGCCTCGAACCGGAATGCCAGCGAGATGCTGAAAGCCTTATCGATTCAGTATAACCGGGCAAGACAGGCAGCGATCACCCAGGAGATCACCGAGGTTATCGCAGGTGCGAAAGCACAGAAAAACAAACACAAATAGAGGCAAAAATATAGAGAAGAGATAAGAGAGGAGGAGCGAATCCATATGCAGACAGGAAAAATCGTACAGGTCATGGGACCTGTAGTAGACGTCCTTTTCGAAGGACAGACTCTCCCGTCCATCAAGGATGCTCTGGAAGTTGACAACGGTGGGAAAAAGTGTGTCATGGAAGTAGCACAGCACATCGGAAACAATATGGTTCGTTGTATTATGCTGAATTCCAGTGAAGGACTTCACCGTGATATGGAAGTAACAGCTACAGGCGCAGGTATTCAGGTGCCGGTAGGAGAAAAGACACTGGGTCGTCTGTTCAATGTACTGGGTGACACCATCGATGGTGGAGAAAGCCTGGAGAAAGAACAGCACTGGGTAATCCACAGAGATCCCCCGACCTTTGAGGAGCAGAGCCCGGTTGTAGAGATCCTGGAGACAGGTATCAAAGTAATCGATCTTCTGGCACCCTATGCCAAAGGTGGTAAGATCGGTCTGTTCGGTGGTGCCGGTGTAGGTAAAACCGTACTGATCCAGGAACTGATCCGTAACATCGCAACAGAACACGGTGGATATTCCATCTTCACCGGTGTAGGAGAACGTTCCCGTGAAGGTAATGACCTGTGGAGTGAGATGAAAGCATCCGGTGTACTGGAGAAAACTGCTCTGGTATTCGGACAGATGAACGAGCCACCGGGATCCCGTATGCGTGTAGCAGAGACGGGTCTGACCATGGCAGAATATTTCCGTGATGAAGAACATCAGAACGTGCTTCTGTTTATTGATAACATTTTCCGTTTTGTACAGGCAGGTTCCGAGGTATCCGCACTGCTTGGCCGTATGCCTTCCGCAGTAGGTTACCAGCCGACTCTGGCAAATGAAATGGGTGAACTGCAGGAGAGAATCGCTTCCACAAAGAACGGTTCCGTAACTTCCGTACAGGCTGTTTATGTGCCTGCCGATGACCTGACAGACCCGGCTCCGGCGACTACCTTTGCCCATCTGGATGCCACTACGGTACTTTCCCGTAAGATCGTAGAACAGGGTATCTATCCGGCAGTAGATCCGCTGGAATCTTCTTCCCGTATTCTGGAAGCGGATGTGGTAGGAGAAGAACACTACCGCGTAGCAAGAAAAGTGCAGGAGATTCTTCAGAAATACAAAGAACTGCAGGATATCATCGCGATCCTTGGTATGGAAGAACTGTCAGAAGACGATAAACTGACCGTATTCCGTGCAAGAAAGATCCAGCGTTTCCTGTCCCAGCCGTTCCACGTAGCAGAAACCTTTACCGGTGTTCCCGGAAAATACGTGCCGCTGGCTGAGACCATCCGCGGTTTCAAAGCAATCGTTGACGGTGAGATGGATGAATATCCGGAATGGGCATTCTTTAATGTAGGAACCATCGATGATGTTATCGAGAAAGCAAAGTCACAGGAGGCTTAAGATAAGGAGGTACCGGCATGAGTGGATTTTATATGCGAGTTCTTGCCAGTGACCATGTATTTTACCAGGGAAGGGTAGAAGCAGTGACTCTCCCGGGTGATGATGGTGAACGTACCGTACTGGCCCATCATGCAGACAGTATCATTTCCATCAGAGAGGGCGAACTTCGTTTCCGCGATGAGGAAGGAAACTGGCATGAGGCGATCGTAGGTCTGGGCTTTGCAGAGATGATCAATAACCGTCTGACCATTCTGGTAGACACCGCAGAACGCCCGGAAGACATCGACCGGAAGCGTGCGGAAGAAGCGAAAGCAAGAGCCGAGGAACAGCTTCGTCAGAAGCAGAGCATGCAGGAATACTACATGTCCAAAGCATCCCTCGCCCGTGCGATGACCAGACTGAGTGCGACGAACAAAAAGAATATTGTATAAACCAGAACCCGGCAGCTTGCGGACAGAAATGTTCGTAAGCTGCCGGGTTATTTTTTCCTGTCTTATTACAAATAGACTGTAAAAAATGTCATATTTCAAAGTTGATCCACAAAATCAGATATAATCAAAGAAATACTCCAGAGCGTGTCTGAAAAACGCTTTTCGTGAGCTGCGAGTCCCGGTTTGCGGAAATGATTTTTCAGGCACGCTCTAGCAACAGAGGCGAACAGTGGATGAAAAGAAATGTGCCATACATAAAAATAGCAGTCTGCACGCAGGATCCTCATATCGGGAATCAGATCCGGGAATATGCGGCAGGTTTTGAGATAAGAGGAAATGTTGAGATAGAAGTGGAAGTAATGAAAAACTGCTATCCACTGGCGAAAAAGATTCTGCGCCGGGAATACTATGATATCATTTGTCTTGGGAGATAACTGTGGGATATTGACAGCTATACCTTAGCTTCCAGCATCCGTACGACAGACAGGGAAACCATATTCTTCCTTCTGGGCTGGAACCGGCTGACACCGGACCAGACACAGAACATCGCACCGATATCGCAGCTTCATCTGCCATTACAGAAAGACGAATTCCGAAAAGAACTCTACCGCGCGCTCAGCCATCTGGGACTGGGGCATCGCTATCTTTCTTTTGCCGTACAGGAGGAGAAAGGACGTATTCTGTATCGTGATATCAAATATATTCGAAAAAGTGGCAGTTCCGTGGTCATTGATACCATGAAAAAATCATACAGGATCCCTGTTACAATGACAGATATGGAGCAGGAACTTACCGGGATCCAGGAGAGATTTATCAGAGTTCACAGAGATTATCTGGTCAACAGCCGCTACCTGTCCTGGTTCTGGAATCAGGAAGCCGGCCTGATGGACGGAACCCGCATACCGGTGAGCCGGATCTATAAGGAGCGAGTGGAACGGGTTGTGGGAGAGAAAAGGAAAAAGATTATGAGATAGAGAAAAAGAGAACAGGCAGCCCTGCCGGAAGGAATCATGACTTTCCGGTGGGACTGTTTTATGTTACAGGTAACAAAGATATATATAGAATTGTCCGTAGGCATGTGTTACTATAAAATACATGACCAAACGGAGGAAAAAGGAATGAAAATAGCTGTATGTGATGACGACAGGCTTTTGACAGGAGAAATCGACAGCCAATTACAGAAAATCCGTGAAAAAACGGGTATTTCTTTTGAAACAGATATATTTTTTGATGGTGAGACACTATGGGAAGCAATTGAGAAAAACGGTTCCTATGATGTAGTCTATCTGGATATCGAGATGAAAAATATGGATGGGATTACCGTGGCAAGAAAGATCCGGGAGCGTGATCCATATGCCATTCTGATCTTTATATCCAGTTATGACAGCTATTACGAACAGTTGTTTGAAGTCGAACCATTGCGCTTCCTCCACAAACCGATAGATCCGGAAAAATTCGATGAATATTTCCTGGTTGCATATACGAAACTGACCAGCCTCGAGGATCGCCTGCACTTTGAATTCAACAAACGATTGTACCAGATTCCCTACCGCGATATCGTTTATATGGAGAGCAGAAGAAGAGTCATTCATCTGTTTGGAAGAAACGGAGAAGAATATCGTTTTTATAAAAAAATGAAGGATCTCCTGGAAGAAATCAGCCATACCGGAAATATGTTTATCCGTGTACACTGTTCCTATGTGGTGAACTATTACTACATCAAATCCCTCAGCTCCACCGAGGCAGAACTCCTGACAGGAGAAAAACTTCCGGTGAGCGGGGAATATAAGAATGAGGCGTTAAAGAAGTTAGATTGCATTTTATGCCGATTTGTTACGAGTTATGACAGAACATGCTACAATTTAATAAGGAATGTTAGTTTGATATGCAAAATATTTAAGTTTTCTTTACGTTTCCGAGATCCTATTTACAGTGGGATATCCGGGTGCTATAATCCGCTTAAATACTTTGATATACAAATTATTTGCAAGAAAGGCGGGTAAATAACGCCGGAGCAGGGGAGAGAGAACCGGTAAAAAACGGAGGGTTGAACCTGCGGGAACATGTAATTCAGGCAGCCGAAAAGGAAGGAAAAATACCAGGTTGCCCGTCACTGACTGGGAGCAGACAGTACAGTCAGGTGCCACGGGGAGAGGTGGCAGAAATGGAGGAATCTATGAAGAGAAAGAGCATGATCGTAGCAGTGCTGATGGCAAGTATGTTACTGGGAGCCTGCGGGAAACAGGCAGAGACGAATGGGGAGAAAGATCCGGTAGTGACAGAAGCGCCGACAGAGGAGGCAACACTGGAAGCAGAAGAACCTGCAGGTAATGATACCAAGACAGAAGAAAGTGCGGAAGTGACCAAGGGGGCTACAGATAATTCCGCAGCCACAGGTAAAACAAATAATACAGATAGTTCAGTTAAACCGGAGAGTACAGATATAAAAGAAGAAAAATCAGTTGAAACAGAAAGTCAGGAAAAGGCTACACCGGAAGTAGATGTAAGTAATTATCTGAGCGATTATAAAAGCCTGAAGAGTCTTTTGAATATGGAATCCACAACTTCATGGCAGTTCGGAACAAGTGATTCTTATGTGTCAAATAATTTCTATCTGGAATGGGACAAAGACATATACAGCATGAGAAACGATGGCAATCCATCTGTTAAGGTGTATGGAATTTCAATAGGTGATGGACTGGAGCAAGCCGGAAAGACGTTGACAGCCAATGGATGGAAGGATTGTGAGACTGAAGGCGGAGGTTTTTTTATCACAATCATCGGTGGTAATAAATATTGTCTGGAGTTTGGCATTGATGGCAACGGAAATGTAAGCAACTGGTATCTGAATAACTGGCCGGAAGGTGATATTATAGATTATTATGATTCACTTGAGCAGTAAGAAAGATAGGGATTATTCTATTGTTATAGCTTTATAAAATATGTTTTGGAGTGATGGGATGTGAATCTGTTTTATAGGCATAAGAGCATAGGATAGTGGCAAGGATAGAAGAAAAGGGATAGTATAATAAGGGATGTTATAATAGTTGTAAATAAAAAAGGCAGATAATTGCATAATCAAAAGTATGAACGGCAAAGAAGAGGGGAGTACTTCCGCGCCGGAAAGTCCGGGCAGCAGATCCAGGGGGAATGGATCTGCTGCCCGGATTTTGCCTCATAATAACGGGAAAAATAAAAACAATTATGTGCAGAATAAGGATTTTACAAAATATACTTTCCATATGGACGGTTTTGTGGGATAATGAAAAAAAGAACGCACATAAAAAACATCTTTTATCATAGAGAGGAGGATACAGATTTATGAGAAAAAGAATATGGTTTGCATGTCTGCTTGCGATGAGCATGACATTTGCTGCATGTGGTTCCAAAGCATCTACAGAGGTAGAGCAGGAAGATGCTGCAACTGTACAGGAGGATACCCCGGAAGCGGAAGAAGATACCACACAGGAAGAGGAAAATACAGATACGATCACACCTGAGGAGTCTCAGGAGGAAACAGAGGAAGTACAGGATCCGACCGTGACAGAGACTCCTGAGGATGAGGAAGCACAGAAAAATGATACAGTGCAGGAAGCTCCGCAGGATGTAACACCGGTGAATGCACAGTATCAGGTGTATGCAGGAACATATTATGACATGAATATCTATGAGGCAACTGCAGAGGGTGGAGAGAGCGATTCTTATTGTCAGATTGAAGTGTCAAATATTACAGATCAGACCTTTGATTTTGCTGTATATCAGCTGACAGACGGTAACAAACAGATGATTCTGGATACCAGAACGGCTACGTTTGTGGAAGATGGAACAAAGGCTGTATCCGAAAAAGACGGAACAAACCTTGTATTTACATTCCCGGATAACTGGAATGCTCTGCCGAAGGTTGTAGAGATGCAGGTGAGCGGCATGGATGTTCTGGAAGGAAATTCCTATGTGAACAATAACGTTCCGGGATATGAATTTGGCTGATCATAAAGAATAAGTGAAGAATCAAAACTGGTCCACCGGATCGGTTATTGATATGCAGTGCAATAAAAATGCCTGAACGTCTGGTGTAAATCAAGCGTTCAGGCATTTTATTGTGTGGTATATTATGCAGAGACTATCTCAGGCTTCGTGGACAATAATATCCGCAAACTGTGCCCGGGTTACTTCCGCCAGTTCTTTTGGATCCAGGCAGATGGTAGTACCGATTCGGCCGCCACTGACATAGATTTTATCGAAGTTTTCCGCACTGTTATGGATGAAGGTAGGGAAGAGTTTCTTCATTCCCAGCGGACTGCAGCCGCCCCGGACATAGCCGGTGATCTTTGTGATTTCTTTTACCGGAATCAGTTCCACGGACTTTTCGCCGGCTACTTTGGCAGCCTGTTTTAACTGTACTTCCTCAGCGATGGGAACCACAAAAACATAATATTGTTTGCTCTTTCCCTGTGCCACCAGTGTCTTGAAAGACTGCTCTACAGGTGCACCTGTTTTTTCTGCGGTATGAAGACCGTCGATAAATTCATCACATTCATATTGAATCATGTCGTACCGGATATGGTGTTTGTCCAGCATACGCATGGCATTTGTTTTTACTTCTTTGCTCATGTTCATCACCTCAACAGGATTATACACATTTTTTTTCTTCAGGGCAATATCCACTGAAATTTTCCCGTCAATTTTAGCAACTTTTGACAAAAAGAAGAAAATCAGAAAAATACACTGGACAAATCTAAAGAGTGTGGATATAATGAGCCCATAACAAATCCAGATGCAGCGGTTCAGCTGCAGATTTCCAAAATATAAGTTTAATAAAATACAGACAAGTGGAGATTGCTATGAGTTTTTCTATGCTTTTTTGCATTGTATTTACCATGGGAGCAGTGTTTTTCGACTGTAAGTGGGAGAAAGTTCCCAATCTGTGGATTATAGCCGGGCTTCAGATCAGTATGGCGGAGCATCTGTCCGGAGAGGTGATACAGGGGCTTGGCAGTGCGGTCATTCGCTTCTGGGGAGGAATATTTCTGGTCCTTTTTCTTTTCTTTCCTTTGTTTCTGGGGAAGATGATCGGAACCGGAGATATCAAGGTGCTGGCGGTACTCGGCAGCGTACTGGGACCCCGGAAAATATTGTTCTGCATCGTGACGGCATTTCTTCTGGGTGCCGTGGAATCCCTTTTTCTTCTTTTTTTTCGCTGTGACTGGCGGCAGCGGTTCTTATATTTCTTTCAGTATCTTCAGCGGGCATACGTTGAACGATCACTTCCACCGTATCTGGTGCCGGGGAAAAGACCGGAAAATATTCATTTTACAATACCAATTTTAGGCAGCGTGCTGCTGTTGTATCTAGGAGGATAAGGATGAGCGAACGCAATATTTTTGCAGTGTGTGATCTGGATGTGGATTACGCCTATCATTTTATGGAGTATCTGAGCAAAAAGAAAAATATCCCTTTTGAAGTGCGGGTATTTACCAGTGCCGCAGGTTTCCGGGAATATGTAAAGGAGCATCCGGTAGAGCTGCTTTTGATTTCCGAAAAGGCGATGAACAGTGAGATCCGTGAGGCGAAGATCGGGCAGATTCTGATCTTATCGGATGGAGTGGTGTCAAAGGGGTATGAAGAGTATCCGTCAATTTACAAATATCAGTCTTCTAATCAAGTGATCCGGGAAGCGTTGGAACACTATGGGGAGGGCGTTGGAACAACAGCGCAGACGCTGAAGCTGGAGAAGAAAAAAATGGAAGTGATCGGAGTGTATTCACCGGTTGGCAGAACGATGAAGACAACATTTGCACTGACGCTGGGGCAGATTCTGGCAAAGAAAAGAGCCTGCCTGTATCTGAACCTGGAAGCCTGTTCCGGTTTTGAATATCTTCTGGAACGCAGCTTCGATCAGACACTTGGCGATCTGCTGTACTATCAGCGTCTGGGATCGGAACAGCTGATCACGAAGATGGGATCTATTGTACAGAGTGTCAACAATCTGGATTATCTGCCGCCGGTACTTTCCATGGAGGATATCCAGAGTACCACGGCACAGGAGTGGATCAGTCTTCTGCAGCAGATCATTGATTACAGTAATTATGATGTAGTCATTCTGGATCTCAGTGACAGTGTCAGCCAGCTTTATAAAGTACTGGAACAGTGTACCAGAATCTATATGCCGATCCGGGCAGATCCGGTTTCACAGGCGAAGATTCATCAGTTTGAACACACATTGCAGGTCTGGGAGAAACAGATGGTGCTGGATCGGATCCGAAAGATTAAACTTCCCTATCACCGCAACTCCAAAACCGGGATCGGATATATGGATGATCTGGTATGGAGTGAACTGGGTGATTATGTGAGAGAAATGCTTCGGACAGAGAGGGAGGACGGGTAATGAAGCAGGAACAATTTATCCGTATACGGGTAAAGCTGATGGAGCAGCTGCGGCAGGGCGCAGAATGGTCGGATGAAGAAATTCTGGAAAGGATCGATCTTCTTGTATCGGAGACGGCAAGAGAGAACCGCCTGACGGTGAAGCAGAGAGAGGAGATCCGAAGAGAGTTGTTCTATTCGGTGCGAAAGCTGGATATCTTGCAGGAACTTCTGGACGATGACCGGGTGACGGAGATTATGGTAAATGGCTATCAGAATATTTTCGTGGAGCGGGAAGGAAAAAAGAGCAGATGGGAAAAGTCATTTGTGTCAAAGGAAAAACTGGAGGATGTGGTACAGCAGATTGCCGGAAAATGTAACCGCGTGATCAATGAAAATTCCCCTATTGTAGATGCCAGGCTGGAAAACGGATCCCGTGTGAATGCGGTGATTTATCCGGTGGCGCTGGATGGACCGATTCTGACGATTCGACGTTTTCCGGAGCATGCGATCACGATGGAAGATCTGATCGCGAAAGAAAGTATCACAAGAGAGGCGGCAACATTTCTGGAACAGATGGTAAAAGCAGGGTATTCGATCCTGATCGGCGGAGGGACTTCCTCCGGTAAAACGACATTTCTGAATGCGTTATCCAACGCGATTCCCCATGAAGAACGAATTATCACAATTGAAGATTCGGCAGAACTGCAGATCCAGGGTGTGGAAAATCTGGTTCGTCTGGAAGCAAAGCCTGCCAATATGGAAGGAAACCGGGCTATTACGATCCGGGATCTGATCCGTACAGCTCTTCGTATGGCACCAAACAG
>NZ_JALFPR010000033.1:0-7298 GCF_022785585.1 Oliverpabstia sp.
GAGGTGTTTTGACATGAATATGTCAAAATCCCGAGACATACAAGCCAAAATGCCATCACCGAAGGTGATTTACGCGAGCAACGAGTCAAAGTCCGTGCTTGCACGGAACCTTGAGGAGTGCCGCGATAACGATAAAAAATCGCAAAGCGTGTTTTTATCGTTTAAATGCATTTTGGCTCGTAACTGTGAAGGTACTGAACAGTTACGAAAAAAGAATGGTTATGACAAGGAGGAAATTTTATTATGAAAAAAACATGGGCAGTAATGGGAACAGCAGTTGCAGTATCCGCAATGATCTTTACAGGATGTGGAAGCAGCAATACTACAACCGGTACAGATACAACACAGGGGTCTGAAAACACAGATACAGCAGCAACAGACACTCCGGCAGCTGAAGACAGTAAGGGAGGAGATTTCTCGGGACTGATCAGTCCGATATCCAGAGAGGAAGGATCCGGAACAAGAGGAGCTTTCATCGAACTGTTCGGTATCGAGACAAAAGATACCGATGGAAATAAAATTGATAACACCACAGATACAGCAGAAATCACCAACAGTACTTCTGTTATGATGACAACAGTTGCAGGTAATGAATATGCAATCGGTTATGTATCTCTGGGATCTCTGGATGACAGCGTAAAAGCATTAAAAATCGACGGTGCAGAAGCTTCTGTAGATACTGTAAAAGATGGTTCTTACAAAATTTCTCGTCCGTTTAATATTGTAACAAAAGATGGTTTGAGTGAGGTGGCAGCTGATTTTGTAAAATATATTATGAGCGAAGACGGACAGAAAGTAGTTGAAGATAACGGATATATCAGCCAGGGCAATGAAGGTGCATATGAAGCAGCAGGTCTTTCCGGTAAAGTAACTGTTGCAGGATCTTCTTCTGTCACACCTGTTATGGAAAAACTGGCTGAGAGCTATAAAAAACTGAATGCAGATGTGGAAATCGAAGTACAGCAGAACGATTCTACCACAGGTGTTACTTCTGCCATCGACGGAATCTGCGATATCGGAATGGCATCCAGAGAACTGAAGGATACAGAGACTTCTCAGGGTGTAACCGCAACACCGATCGCTCTGGATGGAATCGCAGTTATCGTGAACAAACAGAATCCGGTAGATGAGCTGACCAGTGATCAGGTAATGTCTATCTTCACAGGAGAAACGCAGGACTGGGCAGACGTACAGTAAATGATCAGAAACAGAAAAGAAACTGTTCCGTATTCCATAGAAAAGTGAAAGACGGAACAGTTTTTCTCTGAAAGAAGGAGTAACATGAAGGAAGCAAGAGAATTCATTATGAAATGTGTTTTCATCCTGACAGCATGTGTGTCAATCGCGGCAGTTGTATTGATCTGCATCTTTATGTTTGCAAACGGAATTCCGGCAATCGCAAAGATTGGACCATTGAATTTTCTGTTGGGAGAAAAATGGAAACCCATGAACAATATTTTCGGCATCCTGCCGATGATTGTGGGTAGTATCTATGTAACCGCAGGAGCAATTATTATCGGTGTTCCGATTGCTTTTTTCGCATCGGTATATCTGGCAAAGTTCTGTAACGAGAAATTATATAAAATTCTCAAACCGGCAGTGGAACTGATGGCAGGAATCCCATCGATCGTCTACGGATTCTTTGGTCTGGTAGTAATTGTTCCGATCATGCAGAAACTCATGGGAGGAAGCGGAAAAAGTGTTCTGACAGCATCGATACTGCTGGGAATTATGATTCTGCCCACCGTGATCGGTGTGGCAGAAAGCAGTATCCGTGCGGTTCCGGACTCCTATTATGAAGGAGCCCTGGCTCTTGGCGCCACACGGGAACGAAGTGTGTTCTTTGCAGTACTTCCGGGAGCAAAGTCAGGAATTCTTGCCGGTGTGATTCTTGGTATCGGTCGAGCCATCGGCGAGACGATGGCGGTGATCATGGTAGCCGGAAATCAGCCGGTGATACCGGGAAACCTGGCTATGGGTGTTCGAACCCTTACTTCCAACATCGTTATGGAGATGGGATATGCAACGGATCTTCACAGAGAAGCACTGATTGCAACGGCAGTAGTGTTATTTGTACTGATCCTGATCATTAATCTGTGCTGCAGTGCACTGCAAAGGAGGAGCGGACAGTGATGGAAAAGATAAAAGGTCAGCTGGAAAGTTACAAAGAACAGCCATTTTCTCTGGTGCTGCGGTTTTTGATGTGGATTACCACATTTCTTACCGTGGGGATCACAGTCTGTATCGTAGGTTATATCCTCATTCGTGGAATACCGAACCTTTCACCGGAGATGTTTGCCTGGGAATATAATACAGAGAATGTATCCATGATGCCAGCAATCATCAACACCGTTCTGATGGTACTTCTGGTATTACTGATCGCAGTTCCGGTGGGTATCGGCGCAGCTATTTATCTGGTGGAATACGCAAAAAGAGGAAGCAAACTGGTAAAACTCGTAAGGATCACAGCGGAAACGCTTTCCGGAATTCCATCGATCGTCTATGGTCTGTTCGGTTATCTGTTATTTGCAACAACATTCAGATGGGGTTATACCTTCCTGGGAGGTGCGCTTACTCTGGCGATTATGATCCTGCCTTTGATTCTTCGAACTACAGAAGAAGCACTGAAAGCAGTACCGGATTCCTTTCGTGAGGGAAGTTTTGGTCTGGGAGCGGGAAGACTGCGGACAATCTTCCGCATCATTCTTCCTTCTGCGGTACCGGGTATCGTATCAGGTGTGATTCTGGGTATCGGCCGTGTGGTAGGAGAGACGGCAGCACTGATGTATACAGCAGGTACTATCGCAAAAGTACCTGGACTGATGAGTTCGGGAAGAACGCTGGCTGTTCATATGTACGCATTGTTGTCCGAGGGACTGTATATGAAACAGGCATATGCAACGGCAGTGGTACTCCTGGTAGTAGTACTTCTGATCAATGCCGGTTCCGGCTGGATCGCGAAAAAACTGACAAAGAGGTAAGAAAATGGAGAAAGATAAATTTACGATAAAAGATCTGGATTTGTTTTACGGGGATTTTCAGGCACTGAAAAAGATTTCCATGCATATCCCGGAAAAAGAGATTACTGCATTTATCGGACCTTCCGGATGCGGAAAATCCACATTGCTAAAGTCCTTAAACCGAATGAATGATCTGGTAGAAGGATGTAAGATCACCGGAACACTGCTTCTGGACGGTGAACCAATCAATCAGATGAAAAATGTCAATTTGCTGAGAAAACGGGTAGGCATGGTATTCCAGAAGCCGAATCCGTTTCCTATGAGTATCTATGATAATGTTGCCTATGGACCGAGAACCCACGGAATCCGTAAAAAAAGCGAACTGGATGCGATTGTGGAAGATTCTCTGAAAAAGGCGGCAATCTGGGATGAGGCAAAAGACCGGCTGAAAAAGAGTGCACTTGGTATGTCCGGTGGACAGCAGCAGAGACTGTGTATCGCCAGAGCACTGGCGGTACAGCCGGAAGTCCTTCTGATGGATGAGCCGACCAGTGCGCTTGATCCGATTTCTACTACGAAAATCGAGGATCTGGCACTGGAACTGAAAAACCAGTATACTATTGTTATGGTTACCCATAATATGCAGCAGGCAGCCAGAATCTCAGACAAAACCGCATTTTTCCTTCTGGGAGAGATGGTGGAGATGAATGATACAGAAACCATATTTTCAAAACCGCAAGATAAACGGACAGATGATTATATCACAGGGAGGTTTGGCTGATGGCAAGACAGGCATATCAGGAGCAGCTGCTTAAGCTGAATGGAGAATTGATTGAGATGGGTGACCTCTGTGAGGAGGCCATGTCACTGGTGATGAAAGCACTCCGGGAAAAAGATGAGGAGATTGCGGTCAGTGTACATAAGATTGAACAGAAGATCGATCAAAAAGAAAGGGATATCGAAGCCATGTGTATGACACTGCTGCTTCGCCAGCAGCCGGTATCCGGGGATCTGAGAAGTATCTCTTCCGCACTTCGCATGATCGCGGATATGGAACGGATCGGAGATCAGACAGCAGATATCGCAGATGTATCCAGGCATCTGACAGATTTTCAGCTGGAAGTGCACCCGAAGATTTTTCATATGGGTAAAATTGCATCCAAGATGGTCAATGACAGTGTTAATGCGTTTGTACGCAAGGATGACAAACTGGCAGCAGAAGTGATTGCCACGGACGATCAGGTGGATCGGCTTTTTGAAGAGATCAAAATGGAACTGATGGAAGAAATTGCAAAAAATCCAAATAGTTCCGGCAGTGAACTGGACGTACTGATGATTGCAAAATATATGGAACGTATTGGCGATCATGCCGTGAATCTTGGAGAGTGGGTACACTATTATGTCTACGGTGAAAAAGTAGAAGGTAAAGACTGACAGTTATCTGAGACGAACGGAACAAAAAGAAAAATCCCGTACATGACAAAAAATCGATAAACGATTCTGTCATGTACGGGATTTTTATGCGGTCACAAACCAAAGTCTGTGACCGGTGGTGTTTCTTACAGTTCTTTACCGTCAACCACTTCGTCATATTCAGCACTGTCTAACAGTTCGTCGAAAGCATCGGCAGCGATTTCATATTCGTCATCGTCTTCGATGTTCTCGAGAGTTGGCTGCTGACCTTCTTCCTGGAAGAAACGGTATAAGAATACTTCACCGTCCTGGTTTTCGCCGTTCTCATCTAATGGCAGCAGAGCAATATATTTATGCTCGCCGGCAGGGAAGATGGTCAGGACGGCACAGACCAGTTCACTGTCATCGTCCAGGGTCAGGGTTACGGTTGCATTTGGGTTGGATAAATCAAGGTTGCAGTCGGATCCGCAGGTATCGCAGGAACCGGTACATGCGCTGTTTTCCAGATCACTCATAATAATAAAAACCTCACTCTTTCTTAATATGGTAGCTGTTCTGCATCAGCATAAAGATTGCAGAAAAAACAGCTATATCTATGTATACTTTAACAGAAGAAATCATAAAAAGCAATGGATTTTCTATTGACGGGAGAAAAATGTAGTTTTATACTTAACATATGTTGTCGAAGCAGACTGGCTCCGGCAGAATGTAAGAATGTAAAAATACATTCGAGAAAAGCAGGAGGAGAGATATTATGGATATCAAATTTATTAAAAGAGAAGAACTGCAGGAAAAACCGGATCAGAAGAAACTTGGTTTCGGTAAATATTTCGCTGATTACATGTTCACTATGGACTATGATGAAGGAATTGGCTGGCATGACGCAACCATTCGTCCGTACGGACCAATTGAGATGAATCCGGCTACTGTAGTTTTACATTATGCACAGGAAACATTTGAGGGACTGAAAGCATATAGAAGAGCAGATGGACAGATCCAGTTATTCCGTCCGGAGATGAATGCACGTCGTATGATCAATTCCAATGAACGTCTGTGTATGGCAACTATTCCGGAAGATATGTTTATCGAAGCCGTAAACGCACTGGTAAAAGCAGAAGAAGACTGGGTTCCGTCTGAACCGGAAACTTCTCTGTACATCCGTCCGTTTGCATATGCATGTGAGTCTTCTCTGGGCGTACACAAATCAAAAGCATATAAGTTCGTAATCATCCTTTCTCCTGTAGGTGCTTACTATGCAGAAGGTCTGGCTCCGGTTAAGATCATGGTTGAAGATGAATATGTTCGTGCCGTACAGGGTGGTACCGGATTTACAAAATGTGGCGGTAACTATGCAGGATCTATTATCGGTCAGGTAAAAGCTGAAAAATATGGTTGCTCTCAGGTACTGTGGCTGGATGGCCGTGAAAGAAAGTATGTAGAAGAAGTTGGTGCAATGAACATTATGTTCAAGATCGACGGCGAAATCTACACAGCTCCGATCGAAGGAACAGTACTTCCTGGTGTAACCAGAGATTCCATCATTCATATTCTGAAAGACTGGGGATACAAAGTAAATGAAACGCATCTGTCTGTAGATGATCTTATGCAGGCCGGAAGAGACGGAAGACTGGAAGAAGTATACGGAACCGGTACAGCAGCAGTTATCTCCCCTGTAGGCGCATTGGTTTATAAAGGAGAAGAAATCACAATTAATAACTTCAAGATTGGTGAACTGACTCAGAAACTGTATGATTATCTGACAGGCATCCAGTGGGGTAAAGAAGAAGACAAATACGGCTGGACAAGACTGGTAAAATAATAAAGAATAATTGTGCTGATATGCATAAGGAATATAAGAAAGGGCTGTCGCAGAAGATAATGATGCGAGAGCTCTTTCTTTATTGCGTTGCATATTAATAATTGGTTCGGTGGACCAATTTTGATTATGTTATCAAAGAGTTAAAGGTTATGATTACATGAGAAAAAAAGGACGGCTGTTGATATAGGACAGAAAGTCAGTGAGAAAAGAGCAGGAGAACAATATGGAACAAAGAAAAACACCATTACTGGACGCGATTGTTGATTATACAACAAACCGACCGGTATATTTTAAGATTCCAGGGCATCGATACGAAAAGGGAATCAGTCCCCGCTGGCGACAGTGGACAGGAGATGGCATCTTCCGGTTTGATCTGACAGAGGCAGAGGGACTGGATGATCTGCATGAACCGGAAGGCGTGATCCGGGAGGCACAGGAGCTGGCAGCGGAGGTATTTCAGGCAAAAAAAACCTATTTTCTGGTCAATGGAACAACCTGTGGAAATGAAGCGATGGTGCTTGCCTCGGTAAAAGAGGGTGAGAAGATCATGGTAGCAAGAAATGCCCACAAATCCGTACTGATGGGGCTGACACTTGGTGGGGCGGTTCCGGTTTATCTGATGCCGAAACAGGATCCGGTCACCGGCCTTTGGGGAAGCCTGGATCCGGAGACTGTAGAAGAGGGATTCCGACAATATCCGGACTGTAAGGCTGTTTTTCTGGCAAGCCCGACCTATTATGGTGTGTGCAGCAATATCCGTGCTATTGCCGATATCTGTCACAGACACGGGGCATTGCTTTTGGTGGATGAGGCACATGGAGGCCATCTGTATTTTCAGAAAGAAGGGACAGCTACGGAGACACTTCCCCGGGGAGCGATTCTTCAGGATGCAGATATGTGCGCGCAGAGCATGCATAAGGTAACGGGATCTCTGACCCAGAGTTCCCTGTTACATGTGGGAAGTGACCGGGTGGATCTGGGAAGACTGGAAGCCTGTCTGCATATGGTGCAGAGTACCAGTCCGTCCTATCTTCTGATGACATCCCTGGATGCGGCCCGGTATGAGCTGGCTCTTCACGGGGAAGAGATGCTGCAACGAGGTCTGA
>NZ_JALFPR010000062.1:0-7913 GCF_022785585.1 Oliverpabstia sp.
TCCTCGTCGTCCAGACCTTCGAATTCCATTTCATCCAGATCCAGATTTTCAGAAGTGATTCGCAGGATATGAACAGGTTCATCGTCTCCGCCGTCCGCAGGATAAAGAACAGCAAATTCCTGGTCTTCGTATTCTACAATATCCAGAAGTTCAAAGCGGACAGATTCGCCGTACTGGTCAGTCAGAGTAATAATATTTGGTTCCATAAGAGCCTCCTTTATATACAATATACAGTTTGTTTTATTGATTATAATACAGATTTAATATTTTGAAAAGTACTAGAGCGTGTCTGAAAAATCATTTCCGCAATCTGCAAGCCCCACTTAGCGGTATATTTTACCCTCATTCGGTTGCCGTAGCCCGCTACGCCTACGTTTTTAAAGCTGCACACTCGAATCTGTATCCTGCGTGTATGGTATAGTTATTTATGAAACGCTGTACCGGGGAAAATACAGGTTATAAAATGTCGAGGAAAAGATAGAAGAACATCGAGAAACAAGTAGTATTTAAGGCATATTTCTGTTATATTAAAAAAGAAAAAAGAACAGGGAGGGGTTGAGGGCTTATTAATAAGAAAAAAAGACAGGATCTGGCCAGAAATTATGTAGGGGCGATGTCAGTGTTTATTCTGGCGGTAGGAATCGGACTGATATTCTTTTATGTAGCTGCACAGAAAACGATTGACAGTAGTTCACAGGAGAGAATGAAAACAAATGTAGCCAGACAGAGCGAACATCTCCGTACAATTTTAAATATTCATTATTTATATCTGGAAGGGATTGCTGAGAAGATAGCGGAAAGCAATGAACTTATGAATGAAGAAAATAAGGAAGTACTTACTGTTTTTCAAAAAAATACATCACTGGACCGGCTGGCATTGATCGATCCGGAGGGAAATGCATATTACGATAATGGAGTAGAGAAAAATGTTTCACACCGGCGGTATTTTAAAGAGGGAATCAGTGGGAACCGGACTTTAAGCGATCCACTGGAGAGTAGTGTGGACCAGGAGACGAGAGTGGTACTGGGTGTTCCTGTATTTCATGAGGATGAAGTGATTGGTATTCTGTGTGGTTCCTGTAATGTCGGTGAACTGAGCCAGATGTTGTTTGATGATTTGTTTTCCGGCAATGGATATAGTCTGATCGTTACCAAAGAAGGAAAAATAGTTGCTCATACCGGAGAGCCGGTGGATCATAAGTTTTCTTACGGAGAAGATATATTTACTTTTTATAATTCAAAGACGACACGGGAAGGGCATAGCATCAGTGAGGTAAAACAGAACTTTGCTATGGGAGAGGACGGGCTGGTTCGGCTGTCTGGTTATGCCGATGGTTCTGATCGATATCTGGCATATGCCCCACTTGGAATCAATGACTGGATGATCTGCTATGTTGCATCGGTAACGGTTGCGCAGCAGTCTTACGCATTCGTGGAAAAGTACGAGATGGTATTTCTTGGATGCTTTGGAATTCTGGTCTGTCTTCTGATCTTATATATTATCCGAAAGAATCGTCAGAAGACGGAAGCGATTCTCCATTCTGCACAGACGGACGAACTGACACAGGTGTACAGCCGTAAATATGCGGAACAGTTTGCCGAAAATGCACTGGAAGAGGCGAAAGACGGAAGTATCCATGCGTTTTTCATCATGGATATAGACAAGTTTAAAGAAGTCAATGATGTCTACGGACATGCGGTGGGAGATGTGGTACTTCGTACTTTCGGTGTGTTGCTGGGAAGACGGTTTCGTGGGGATGATATTGTGGGACGAATCGGTGGCGATGAGTTTATTATCCTGATGCGAAATGTAACTACAAAAGAGGCCGTCAGAACAAAGGCGGATCAGTTGATGGCAGAGACGAAAAAGCTGGTGTTTGACGAGATGGATGGAAAGGGTATCACGATCAGTGTGGGAATCGCACTGGCTCCGGAGCATGGAAAAACCTATATGAATCTGTACCGAAGCGCAGACCAGGCATTATATGAGACGAAACGGAACGGGCGAAATGGATTTACAATTTATGGAGAAAACCGAGATATCACGGAAAACAGATAAATTTATCGAAGTAACGTAAAAAAGGGATTGCACAGAGAAAAAAGAAGTGATATGATATAGAAAAGCAGGACAAGGGGGTTCGAATAGTATCCTTGTTCTGCTTTTTTTGCATAGGAGACTCATAGTCAGTCTGAAATGAGAGGAGAGGATTAGTATGAAAAAATTCATGGAAAGATTCATAGAGGCTGTAAGAAAATATGAGGAGCTGTTATCATATGCGCAGGGAGGATTTATTCTTCCTTATCATTCCGGTGCGGGGATGATTGGGTATTATTATAGCCCGATTCCGCTTGTAAAGTAGTCTCGTAAAGGAATGCCAGGAGGCAAGGCATTATTTTTGAATCACCTGAAAATTAATTCTGTATAAATAATGGTTGAGCAAATGCAATGATTATTATTCAGAAACGAGACAGATAGAAAAATGCGCAAGAAACATCTGATTTTAATAAATATAATTACGTGAAAAACCAGCGGAAAGGCTCCCGGTTCCCGGGAGCCTTTCCGCGTCCGCTTTAGCAAAAATAACGTCTCTCTTACCAAAGCTCCGCCAGTTCATAAATCAATTTCTCGGTTTTCTCCCAACCCAGACAAGGATCCGTAATCGATTTTCCATAACAGTGTTCGCTCACTTTCTGAGCACCGTCCTCGATATAACTCTCGATCATCAGTCCCTTCACCAGTTTATGAACATCTTCTGAAACCTTACAGCTGTGCATAACATCCTTACTGATACGGATCTGTTCCGCAAACCGTTTTCCGGAGTTGGAATGATTGGTGTCTATGATAACAGCAGGATTTACCAGCTTTGTCTGAGCGGATTCGTTGACTTCCTGATAGTGTTCCAGGAGATTCTGCAGATCTTCGTAATGATAGTTCGGCATATTTCTTCCGAATTTGTCCACATAACCACGCAGAATCGCATGTGCGTAAGGATTACCGGGAGTTTTTACTTCCCAGCCGCGGTACAGGAACATATGACCATGCTGTGCGGCGATGATAGAATTCATCATGACAGAAATATCTCCGCCGGTCGGGTTCTTCATGCCTGCCGGGATGCCAACGCCGCTGGCGGTCAGACGGTGCTGCTGGTCTTCGACAGAACGGGCACCGATGGCAACGTAAGACAACAGATCCGATAGATATCTGTGATTTTCCGGGTACAGCATCTCATCGGCACAGGTAAATCCCGTCTCATTGACTGCTCTGGTATGCAGGTCACGGATCGCGATGATACCCTTTAACATGTCTTCTTTTTTTTCCGGATCCGGCTGATGCAACATACCCTTGTAGCCCATACCGATGGTTCTCGGTTTGTTTGTGTAGATACGGGGAATCATAAAAATCTTATCTGCGACCTTATCCTGTACGGTGCGGAGACGACTGATGTAATCGATCACCGCATCTTCATTATCCGCAGAACATGGTCCGATGATCAGCAGAAGACGGCCATCTTTCCCCTCGAAGATTTCGCGGATCTGTCTGTCACGGTCCGCTTTGATTGCTGCTATTTTTTCACTTACCGGAAACTGTTCTTTTAACTCCTTCGGGGTTGGTAGTTTCCGTAAGAATTCCATATCCATTTCCATAATTTCAAAAGCCTCCATAAAAAATAAAGAATTTTGCACTTCAACGCGTTGCAGTGCGAATCTGTTTATAATCATACTTGGTTACAGATGATTCGTCAACCCTTTTTTGAAATTTAATTACTCAATCTGCCATTTACAAATTTCGTAACTCTTCAGTACCCTCACAGTTACGAGCCAAAATGCATTTCTAATCACCTTCGGTGATGGCATTTTGACTTGTATGTCTCGGAATTTTGGCAAAAAACATGGCCACCGACTGAATTGTTACCTGTTTTCTTCAAAATCATGTTCATAAAAAATACCGGGAGCTTTTCAGATTTTACAGAGAAAAGCATCCGGTGGGACAAACATATTATGCTTTTTTCCCGGAGGGAAGCTGTGCCAGAATGATCGCTGCAAACATCAGCACACATCCTGATAACTCTCGTGCGGAAAGCTTCTGATTCAGAAGGATCCAGCCTGCCAGTACCGAGATGCAGGATTCCAGACTTAAGATCAGAGAAGCCACAGTCGGGTTCATATCTTTCTGTCCGATGATCTGCAGGGTGTACGCAACACCGCAGGACATCACACCGGCATAAAGAATCGGTACCCAGGCGGCAAAGATATCTGCCAATACGATATGTTCCGTAAAGACAGCCGGGATCGCACATAAGAATCCGCAGACAAAAAACTGGATACAGGACATTTTCACACCGTCAACTTTGGGCGAAAAATAGTCGATTACCAGAATATGTAAGGAAAACAGCAGGGAACATACCATGACCAGCAGATCCCCTTTTCCAACGGAAAAACCGTCTGTGATGCAAAGCAGATACAGTCCTGCCAGTGCAAGTGCAACAGCGATCCAGATGGTGGCGCCGCATTTTTTCCTCAGAAAGAAATGGCCAAGAATCGGAACGATAACAATATAGCAGGCAGTGATAAATCCTGCACGTCCGACCGTTGTATACTGGATGCCCATCTGCTGAAAACTGCTGGCAAGTGCCAGAAGAATACCGCAGCAGACACCGCCGAGAATCAGTGTACCGGTCTGTTCTGCCTGTTGTTGAGGCGATGGCAGTTCCTCTTTTTGGGCAGATTTTCTGTGATCCAGAAAGAAAATGCATGGAATCAGGACGATTCCTCCGATGATGCTTCGAACAGCGTTGAAAGTAAACGGACCCACGTGATCCATACCAACGCTCTGGGCTACGAAAGCCACACCCCAGATGGTGGCTGTCAGCAGCAGAAGCAGAGAATTTTTAAGCTGTGTCTTTTTCATAAAATCCCTTCCCTTCATAGTAATATCGGTAAAAGACAACTGTTCAACAGACACACAGATACCAAACAGCGTAACATATGCAATCATATCATGAGAAAAGAAAAAAAGGAAGCAAGAATAAGGAGGGTTCAGATACTTTTTGGAGATTTTTGGGGGTTTTCTATTGATAAATATTATCATTAAGGATAAAATCTACATAGTTGTCGGGAGGATTTTGAGATTCTGGAAACCTTCGGACGGATGACAGCAAGAAAATAAAGAAAAGAGGAATGCAGTCATGACATTAAGAGATTTACCGGTAGGAAAGACAGCAACGATTCGCTCGGTAGGCGGAGAAGGGGCGCTGCGTCAGCATTTTCTGGATATGGGACTGATTCCACAGGGAGAGGTAACAGTAGTAAAGTACGCTCCCATGGGAGATCCGATGGAACTGCGGATTCACAGTTATGAACTGACACTGCGTCTTGCAGATGCGGAGAAAATCGAGATTGAAAATATACGGGATGCCGGACAGGTAAAACCGGAAAAAAAAGAACGAACAGTAATCCCCCATCCGGGACTTGGAGAGGGTGGTAAATATCATGAGAAGGAAACGGAACATCCTTTGCCGGATACAGAGGTGCTGACATTTGCACTTGCAGGGAATCAGAACTGTGGAAAAACCACACTGTTTAATCAGCTGACTGGATCCAGTCAGCATGTGGGTAACTTTCCGGGAGTAACGGTGGACCGAAAAGATGGAACTATCAGGGGAAAAGAAAACACACTGGTGACCGATCTTCCGGGAATCTATTCCATGTCCCCATATTCCAGTGAGGAGATCGTTACAAGAAATTTTGTGCTGAATGAACATCCGAAAGGAATCATCAACATTGTGGATGCTACCAATATTGAGCGGAATCTGTATCTGACCATGCAGCTGATGGAGCTGGATATTCCGATGGTGCTTGCCCTGAATATGATGGATGAGGTACGGGAAAACGGCGGATCGATTCTGGTCAACCAGATGGAAGAGATGCTGGGGATACCTGTGGTTCCTATTTCGGCGGCGAAGAATGAAGGTATTGATGAACTGGTAGCCCATGCTCTGCATGTGGCAAAATATCAGGAACGGCCAAAGGAGACAGATTACTGTGATGCCAATGAAGATGGTGGTGCGGTACATAGATGTCTGCATGCGATCATGCATCTGATCGAAGATCATGCAAAGGCAACACAGATACCTGTCCGTTTTGCGGCGGCGAAGCTGGCAGAAGGGGATACGCTGATTCTCGAGGCATTGAAACTGGATCAGAATGAAAAAGAGATGCTGGAGCATATCGTGAAACAGATGGAAACAGAGCGTGGTCTTGACCGGGCGGCGGCAATTGCGCACATGCGATTTGATTTCATTGAAAATGTCTGCGATGAGACAGTGGTCAAACCACGGGAGAGTAAAGAGCATCTGCGAAGTGTGAAGATCGATAAGATACTCACCGGAAAATACACGGCGATTCCGTGTTTTATCGGGATCATGGGGCTGGTATTTTTCCTGACTTTTGGAGTAATCGGTGCTTTTTTACAGAATATCCTGGAAGTAAGTATCGATGCGCTGGGAGGTCTGGTGGATCAGTGGATGGGGGCAGCGAATGTCAACAGTGTCCTTCGGTCTCTGGTAATGGATGGAATCTTTACCGGCGTGGGAAGTGTCCTGAGTTTCCTGCCGATCATCGTTACACTGTTTTTCTTTTTATCCATGCTGGAAGACAGCGGATATATGGCAAGGGTGGCTTTTGTGATGGACAAGCTGCTCAGAAAGATCGGACTTTCCGGAAGAAGTATCGTACCGATGCTGGTAGGCTTTGGATGTACAGTACCGGGAGTTATGGCGAGCAGAACGTTGCCTTCGGAACGTGACCGTAAGATGACGATTCTTCTGACACCGTTTATGAGTTGTTCGGCGAAGCTTCCCATCTATGCGTTTTTTGCGGCGGCATTTTTCCCGAAGCATGGCACACTGGTGATGATCGCTTTGTATTTTGGCGGTATTCTGATGGGTATCCTGATGGCACTGGTACTCCGTGGGACTCTTTTTAAAGGCAATGCTGTACCGTTCGTGATGGAACTGCCCAATTACCGGATGCCGGGAGCCAAGAATGTGGGACACCTTCTGTGGGATAAGGCAAAAGACTTTTTGCAGCGTGCGTTTACTGTGATCTTTATGGCAACACTGGTGATCTGGTTCTTACAGACCTTTGATGGTCATCTGAATATCGTCAGTGATTCGCAGGAGAGTATCCTGGCGACGGTGGCCAGTGTGATCGCACCGGTTTTTGCACCGATGGGATTTGGCGACTGGAGGATATCCACAGCACTGATCACCGGATTCATGGCAAAAGAGAGTGTGGTATCTACGTTATCCGTTCTTTTCGGACAGACTTCGGTGCTGCTTGGCTGTATCACACCGGTATCGGCAGCCAGCCTGCTGGTGTTCTGTCTTCTGTATACACCATGTGTGGCGGCAATTGCATCCATTAAGAGGGAGCTTGGAAGCAAATGGGCGGTCGGTGTGGTGATCGGACAGTGCGTGATCGCCTGGGTGGCTGCGTTTGTAGTGTATCTAGTGGGAAGTATTTTATAAAAGAAAACAGAAATTGCAAAAATTGGTCTGCGGAAGTAACGAAAAGTTACCTTCGCAGACTTTTATATTTTTTTGCTCAATATATGTGGTCGCGGTTGACCGGGGAGGCACGGACAGGGTAAAATTACCGTAAGATTCTATGTGGGTGTGGAAAATAAACAAAAAAGAGAGGGTAATCGAATGAACAAATTACTGTATGGGGTGGCATATTATGATGAGTATATGCCGTGTGACCGACTGGCCAAAGATGTGGAGATGATGAAGGCAGCAGGGATCAATCTGGTGCGTATCGCAGAGTCCACCTGGAGTACCTGTGAACCGCAGGAGGGCGTGTTTGATTTCAGCCATGTGATACGGGTACTGGATGCGATGGAAGAAGCGGGC